>JAFPRF010000033.1 GCA_017400965.1 Lachnospiraceae bacterium | reverse complement strand
GCAAATAGAAAAGCTGCGTCAGGTAGATGGATGGCTGAAGGGGACCAGCATGCCAGTAGCTCTCCCCGTCGATGAAAAATGCTACCTTACTGCCGAACAAAGCCGCGGAAAAGATGAGAGCATTTACGATCGCAGGGATCATGCACAGCAATTTGTACTTGTTCTTTTCTATGATGATCAGGATTTCGATCAAAATCAAAAATGGCCGCAGGATATAACTCGACGCGCTCATAAACATATGCAGCCAAATGATCCTCTGCGCCTCCGCTGCGCTAAGGCCGCTCACGTCTTTGTCCACGTTCACTGCGGATATGACCGTTATGAGAAACATGATAAAAACGATGACGTTGAAAAGATTGGCTGCAGGAAGCTTTACGTCCTTATTTACAAACATCATCGCTACGATCGCCAACAGGATCATCAGCGGCATGAAATTGACAATAAAATAGGATACCATGTGTTTTACCACCCTAGATAATTCTATGCTTTGCGTCTTCGATAGCGCCGTCTTGACCTCTTAGGTAAATTCTTGGCCTGCTCCCGCGCTTTCTTTTCTTTTGCGAGCAGCGCCTTTTTCTTCTCCGGGTCCGTTTCCTTCTCGATCTGCTTTTGCAGCTCGCCCTTTCGATACTCGGAGAGGACCTCCTGCACCTTGGAATAATCCCGTTCGAATAAGAGCTCGCTCACTTGTGCGCGAAGAAGCTCTTCGCTTATCATGTCAGGTACGCGCTCCAATATTTTATCATAAACCTTCGCCTTTGCAAGGGTCTTGTACTTTGGCATCTCGTTCCATTCCTGGAGTTGCGCCAGCTCCGGACGCCAAAGAAGCTCTAGCTTTCTCTTCCACTTCACCTTCGGATTGGGCAAGGGTTTTCGCAGCACGTAAAAGTCAAAGGCTCCGTCCACGATCTCCACGGTGATGATGCCCCAATAAGCCGGTACGTGCTCTGGCACGTGCTCGCCGTGGCTCGTTCCAACGACGACGATGTTATAATCAAAGTACTGATCATAGTCCTTCACCTGATCGGCGAGGCGCGCGTAGGTGTCCGCGTCGCTCTTGATCTCAATGCCATACAACGCCTCGGGATGGACCATGACAATGTCCGCACGGGAACGCCCCATCGTCTTTTCTTCGATGATGCGCACCTTCCCATAATACTCCTCCAAAAAGGTAAACAGCGGCTCGCGAATGTCCCTGTCCTTCAGAACCTCCTTCGCAGGCTTTTCCGTCGCGGCCTTCTTCGTTCGGTTGCTTCGTCCCTTGCTCTTTCCCGCCTTCGCCTCTTCGAGCCGCTCATCGAGCTCCGTCACGATCTCGCGCAGGGACTTCCCCTCGCAGTTTATGGTCAGGTCCGCATAGCGCTCATACAGGGGCAGGCGCTCCTCGTAGAGCTCCTGCAAGGTTTGGCCCTCTCGCACCGTTACGCCCCGCGCATGCAGATCGCCAAGGCGCTCTGCGATCTCTTCGTAAGGGAGCTGCAGATAGACGATGATCCCGGTCTTTTGAAAGTGCTTCATGGCGTTCTCACCATACACGGCGCTGCCGCCTGTTGCAATGACGCTCCGCTTAGTCTTGATCGATGCATTGACTTCGTCCTCGATCTCCCAAAAGCCTTCCACGCCGTATTCACTGATCAATTCATGCAGGAGCTTGTCATAATGCTCCTGGATCACAAGATCGCTGTCAAGAAAACGGTATCCCAAACGCTTCGCCAGCACGACTCCAACCGTGCTTTTCCCAGCGCCCGGCATACCGATCAAAATGATATTTTCCATGTTTTACTACCGTCCAAATTTAGGATGCCAAATAGATCACAAACGCCGCGATCACGAGCAGAATGATCCAGATGATGGCCCAGACGATCGCCGCGATATTCCCGTGCTTTTGGTCGATCTTCTTAAAGTATTCCCAAAGGGATTCATAACTTCCGATGACGCCCCGGTTACGGAAAATGATCGCCTCCAGAACATAGGCGATGAATCCCGCGCCGATGAATACGCAAACTGCCACAATGATCGTTTCCAGCTTCCACATGTCTTTGTCCTCTTTGTTGTTATTTCGTCGAACTCATGAGTTCTTCCAGTGCCTTCTTGCCCTCCGGCGTCACGGGCTTGATCCACGTGCCGCGGAACAGATGAATTTGCATCAAAACGTACCTGATCGGTTCATCACAGTAGCAAAGCGCAAACACGATCAGCGTTGGCCAGTGCCAGATCATGCCAGAGCACCAAACCAGTGGAATCACCATGACCCACATAAACACGATTTCCAAAACCGTACCGTACACGGCATCTCCCGCCGCGCGGTAGGTGTCATTTTGTACCCAGTTGCCCATGCGGATAAAGGCTGCGACCGCATAGATCGCAACTAGTCCAAAGGCAATCCGAAAGCTCTCGCCCTGCATGCCCATGAGGTGCAGGATGGGCGAATGGAGCGCGATCAAAAGAAGGCCCACAATGCCGATGGAGAGCTGGCATAGGTATACCAAACGCCATGCCCTGACGTAAGCCGTACGCAGGCGTCCCGCGCCAACCTCTTTTCCGACAAGGATCGAGGAGGCATTGGAAAAGCCAGCAAAGAATCCGATCACCAGGCCTTCCAGCGTACGGAACACGGCCAGCGCCGCAATGGCTTCCTCGGGTTGACGGCCGAGCACGATGTTGATCATCATGTTGCCAAGGCCGATCAAAATCTCATTCATGAGAATCGGGAAGCACTTCTTAAAATACTCCGGAAGGAGCGATCCAAGGCCCCTGAAATGTCTGCGGATCGCAAAAATGTAAGGATGTTTCGTCCTGATCGCTAATACTGCAACCACAAGGATGGCCACAAACTGTGCGATCACGGTTGCCGTAGCCGCGCCGCGTACGCCAAGGGCCGGCGCGCCGAGATGTCCGAAAATCAAGATCCAGTTGAGGATGATGTTCACGATAACGCCAACCAGCGACCCGTACAGCGGGAGTCTTACGCGCTCCGTGCAGCGGAGCATCACCGCCATTGCCATGGAAAAGACCATCAGCGGATAGGAAAAACCTGCGATCTTTAGGTACTCCACGCCGATCTTTTGGATGGACTCCTTATCGGTGTAGAGGCGCATCACCTGCTCGGGAAAGACCGTCGCAAGGACGCAAAACAAGATTGCCACCGCCATCATGCAGCTAAGGGTCAGTCCATAGGAACGGTTGATACCGTCCTCATCCTTTGCGCCCCAGTACTGCGAAATGAACAGCATGCCGCCGCCAACGAAGCCCCAGTAACCGCTGAACATCAGCGAAGAAAACTGCGCGCAAAGACCGACCGCGCCCACCTCCGTTTGGCCGAGGGACGCGATCATCATGGTATCTACCATGGATCCCGTGGTCGTCAGCAGATTTTGCAGCGCCACCGGGATCGCGATGATGGCGACCTTCGTC
The DNA here is from genome assembly GCA_017400965.1 of Lachnospiraceae bacterium. Classification (GTDB taxonomy): domain Bacteria; phylum Bacillota; class Clostridia; order Lachnospirales; family Lachnospiraceae; genus Acetatifactor. The sequence continues at coordinate 5,408 of JAFPRF010000033.1, read as the reverse complement.
AGAAAGTCGCCCCACCGGAATTTTTCTTTTGATGCTTGTGCCTGAAATTTGGGTCGTAAACTACCTGTATGCATGTCAATAATCCTTATCTGTCTAGTAACGTTATTCAGCCGGCGCGATCTTTACGTAGGTTGCAACGGCGCCATTTTGCGTGTAAACGATCTGCCTGTCGACGCCGACGGAGCCATCATAGCCTTCCACGCCAGGGCCATAGGACGCGCTGTCCCGATCCTTGTAGGCCGTCATCTCCACGCCAGGTGCGAGATAAATGGTCTGGGAGAGGTTGGACTCCTTTATGGACAACGGAGGATAATAGATGGTCTGCATCGCTCCATAGAATTCCAGCGTCACGCCATTTTCCACCATGATGCAGCAATCGCTCCATTCACCTTCCATCGTCAGGCCGCCATTATCTAATCCATAACCTTCATTGATCACGAGACTTCCGGTTCCCGTAAAGCGTACGCTACCACCGTAACCAGCGCCCCATATGCTCATGTTACGAATGGAATTAGAACCGATCAGTTCAATGGTAAAACCATTGCCCATAAGATTAATCTCTGCCCAGTCTCCCGTAAAGTTATCGAGCGTCAACGTATTGGTTTCCAGATCATAGGTTGCACCCTCTACGGTATCGATGGTACTGGAAATCCCAGCTCCCGCGGCAAGGAAGAAATACCTGTTCTCTCCCCTCGGGACCACGGACACATACCACTCAGGACCGTTTACATCCCATGATGCCTTACCTTCGAATTCCGGATCCAGATTATCCAATGCCGGGAAGTAATCAGGCAGTTTGTTACCGTCTTCCTCGCCATCATCCACTGGCTCGTCGATCCACTCATGATATGGCTCATCGCCGATCTCCATGCTCTCATAAGCTTCAAAGTAAGCGATCTCCTGATAGGTATCCTCCAGGGAACCCGATATGATCATTAAGTTCTCCGGATCATCCAGGTCACCAACGTAAAAGAAATCGTCGCTTTGCTGTTTCCCCATATAAATCTTCTCAGATTTTACGTAAGACAGGGAATCGGGATCGCCCCCTAGCATCTGCACGTACTGCCGCGCTTCCTCAAGGCCTTCCTCTCCCGTTTTACCTGCGCGGTAATTCTCTCCCGTCGGCACGTAGGTGACTTCAATGATCACGCCCGTGATGTCTCCGGGATATTCGCGCACCTCGCGAAGGTTCTTATGCTTTCCTTCACTGCTGCCCTTTTCTTCATTCGGTTGCTCATGTCGATCATAGTATGTTTCATGATTTAAGAAATCATCTCCCAGCGGGTCCACGCCGTAGGACGCAAACACGATGGAAAGGGCCGCGATCGTACCAGCCACCGGCATCATCATGAGCTTCTTTACCAAACTGTGTTGATGGCCAGTTGCTTCCTCACTTTTTTTACCGCCGCTTTTTCCTTCGAACTCCTCCCACGGATTGCCCGTGCGCTCTTCCGTCATGCAATGGATCTCTGGCGGCATCTGCGCAGGCTCCGCGCCCGTAGCCCTCTCCTTGGGCGGCATGGCAAATTCATCCGGCAGTCTTCTAACTTCCATAGGCAAACACCTCCGAATGGAATCTGATTATTTGTCCATGTGTACGTCCACCTGAGGGAAAGGTACCTCAACGCCAAGCTTTCTAAAGCCGAGCAGCAGGTCGTGATTTAACACTCTTGCGCCCGAATAAATGTCCTTCTCATCCACGTAAACGATGAAGCGCAGCACAACCGCGCTGTCCGCCAGTTCATTCACGCCAAGGTAGATCGGCGCTTCTTTCATCATGTCCTGATGCTTATTATAGATTTCCTGCATGAGGCCTGGGATCGCGCTCTCTAACTTCTCAAGGTCCGTCTGATAAGGGATGCCGATGTCACTGATGCTGCGGGACATGCGGTCGGAACGGTTTAAGATGTTCTTCATCGCGGAGTTGTTGACGATCTTTACGTTGTCGCCGGGGTCCGTAATGCAGGTCGTGCGAATGCCGATGTCGGTTACCGTGCCGCGGAAACCGTCCACCTCGATGATGTCGCCAACGTTATAATGGTTTTCGAAGATCATGAACGCGCCCGTCACCACGTCAGCGATGAGGCTCTCCGCCGAGAAGCCAACGATCAAAGCGACGATCCCGACGCTGGCTACGATCGTCGATACGTTCACGCCGAGGATCGTAAGGCCCCAGCAAAGAATGACGATGGCTGCGATATACTTCATAAGGCTCGCGATAATGGACAGGATCGAGCGCGCCCTGTGATTTTGCGGCTTCGGGAGGTTCAGGAGGAACACGAGCAGCGTCTCCACGGTGATCACGCAAAAGATCATGACGATCAGCTTCCAGAGCATTGCAAAGCTAAAGTTCGAATTCTCCAGATCGCTCCAACTAAAGACGTCCGTGATGAATCCCACGGGAAGTAAGATTGCGAGAATGACAATCATGATGATCAAGCGCACAAAAGTGCCTTTGTTCTTTTTACCCTTTTTTTCATCCGCCTTCTGTAGTGCTTCCGACTTTTTTACTTCTTCTGCCATAGTGCTACCTCCTCCATCCTTTTATTTTCTAAATCTAAGTTTCCCCTTGCTGACCCACAGCACTTCCTTTGCCTGGTAAGGGGTTTCGCCGTCTAGGTGCACCCACTGGGGTTTGTCGCAGACAAGGCGCATGGTCTTACAGGTGTGGCAAGTGATGTTTTTGAAGATCAAATGCTTTTTGAAATACACGAGGATCACGCCCAGCATCAGCTTCCACTTCGGCATGTTGCGCACGAGGCACAGATCCATGATGCCGTCGGTCGCGTCCGCATCGGGACAAAACGGTACGCCGCCGCCCTCCTTGGGATGATTCATGCCAACGAGGAAGAACAGGTGCGGTACGTTAATCTCTTCTTTACCGTCGAGGTAAAGTCGGGCGTTGGCATCCGTCCTCGTAAAGATCTGCTTGACGCCGATCATGACATAGACGAGCTTTCCAAGTCCCACTTTATTCAGGACTTTCTTGAGCTTGCTGCGGGAGACCTCCTCGCAGATGTCCGCGTCGTACCCACAGCCGCAGCTGATCAGGAACTTCCTCGCCGGATGGTCGTCCGCATGGATCTCGCCGTAGTCTAGCGCCGCCTCCATGGGATGGTCCAAAAGCTGGTCCAGGGCCTTTTTCACGTCCTTCTCCACGCCCACGTTTCTCGCGAAATCATTGCCAGAGCCCGTCTGCAGGCAACTGAGGATCGTATGCTTAAAATCCCTGATGCCGTTTAGCACCTCGTTAAGCGTCCCGTCGCCGCCGAGCACCAGCAAATGACAATCCTCCTGCAAATCCTTCGTCAAATCGCGCACAAGGAGCGTTGCCTCACCCGGAGCCTTTAACACATGCTTCCGATAAGGCACGCCCCTTGCGTCCAATTCTTTCTTCACTTTTTTCCAAATCCGCAGGCCCCTGCCGGAGGATGCGCTGGGGTTGATCAATATTACAAGGTTTCCGCCATTTTGCATGCCATTGTACCTCTTTTCTCATACCAATAGCATACCATTTTTTGCGAATTTCTGCAATCCTTTATTCGTGTCTGAGTGCCTCGATCGGGCTAAGTTTTGCGGCCTTTTTCGCGGGGTATAGTCCAAAGAAAATACCGACGGCCGTGGAGAAGAGCGTTGCACCGATAACGGATGGGATGCTTACCTTCGCATTGATGCTCACGATACCGCAAAGCAGGTACGCGCCGCCCACGCCAAGGGCGATCCCGATCACGCCGCCCAGGAGCGTGATGATCGCGGATTCCGCAAGGAATTGTAACATAATGGACGACATCCTCGCACCAAGGGCCTTTCGGATGCCGATCTCTCGCGTTCTCTCCGTCACGGACACGAGCATGATGTTCATAACGCCGATACCGCCCACGAGGAGCGAGATTGCGGCCACCACGGCCACGAAGATCGTGATGTAATCGAGGATCTGGTTCATCTGGTCCATGTAATCGCCGAAATTTTCCACCCGGATCAGGCCCTTGCCCTTGCAATCATACTTTGCTTCCCAATAGTCCATGATGTCCTGCGCCACCTGATGCTGCGATTCCGAAGTTGCGGCAACGGCAGTAAAATAGCTGTATCCCGGAAGCTCCATGCCAAAGCGGGCCATGAGCACCGTCTCCGGCGCCTCGATGTACACCCTTTTTTCGCCTCCTTCAAACTCCATCATCTCCGCCACATAGGCCAAAACGCCCGTGAGTTTTTCCTCCTCGCGCACGCCGATGATCTCCATCTCGATGGGCATGCCATAGAAATTGAATTCCACCGTCATGCCAAGCACGTCCACGTTGCCGAACATCGCCCGCGCGGAATCCTCATGGATCACGCAGACGTTCGACGCCGCGTAGTACTCGCTGTCCGTAAAGTAGCGGCCGCGAATGATGGGCTGGTCCTTGTACATGTAACTCATGCCGGGCGTTCCCACAATCAGGGACGCGGTGAAATCGCCGCGTCGATTGCTCATCTCGGCAGTAAAATTCCCGTATGCGTAGATCTCCGCCACGTTGGGGATGGTCTTTTTGATCTCTTCAAAATCCGCCATGGTGAGCTCGGGCCAGTCGCCCTGCTCCGTCTGCTTCACGGCATCGAACTGGATCTGGTTGCCCACAAGGCTGTCCATGCCGACGTTCACCGTATTCTTCACGCCGTTACCCACCGTGATGATGAGGATGACGGAGGAGATGCCGATAATGATGCCGAGCATGGTCAGAAAGGATCGGCCCTTATTCATTTTGATGTTCATGAAGGCGATTTTTAAGTATTCTAAAATTTGCGCCATGTGTTTCTCTTCCCTGTGTTTTAGTTGCGAACGTTGGGGCCTTTTACTTGTCGCTGCCAGGCACTGCGTTTACCGCCATGCCCTCCTCAAGGATGCCGCTGTATTTCACAACCACTTCGTCATTTTCCGTGATGCCTTCCTGGATTTCAGCAACGCCATTGGAAACGATGCCGACCGTTACGGGCTTTTTCAGAATGGTGCCGTTTTGAACGACGTAGACAAAGTCGCCGTCCTTATTGGCGTTCACGGCTTCCGTCGGGAGCTGCAGGGCGTTCTCCGCCTTGTTGGTGTAGATCTTCATCTTCGCTTCCATGCCGAGGTAAATGACGTCGTCCTTCTCAAGAAGCTCCACCTCAAAACCCACGGATGCCGCGTTTAGGTTGCTTACGGTTGCAATGCGGTCGATGTGGGACACCTTACCCTCGAAGGTCTTTCCGCCGATCTCTGCCTCCACCTTCTGACCGACCCGGATGCGCTCCATGGCGTACTTGTTGGCGTTTGCCTTGATCATCAGCTTGTCCGTTCTCTCTAAGGTTGCCACCTGCATGCCTGCCGCCACGGTACTGCCGGGCTGCACGAGAATGCTCGTGACAACGCCCTGCACCTTGAGGTTCACGCCCTG
>JAFPRF010000231.1 GCA_017400965.1 Lachnospiraceae bacterium | reverse complement strand
GGAAGTGCGTCACGTGCAGGGCAATAAGGTACTGCGCTTGTCACAGCCCCAGCAGATCATGGCGGATGAGAGAAAGATCCTTTCGGAAGCCTATGCGGGTGACATCATCGGCGTATTTGATCCCGGTATCTTCTCCATCGGAGACACGCTCTGCATGCCGAAAGAGAAGTTCGCTTATGAAGGAATCCCGACCTTCGCGCCAGAGCATTTCGCGAGAGTGCGCCAGATCGATACCATGAAGAGAAAGCAGTTCGTCAAGGGCATTGAGCAGATCGCGCAGGAGGGCGCCATCCAGATCTTTACGGAGATGACTTCCGGCATGGAAGAGGTTATCGTTGGCGTAGTTGGCGTTCTGCAATTTGACGTATTAAAGTACCGTTTGGAGAATGAATACAACGTGGAGATCCGTTTGGAGACCTTGCCTTACGAGCACATCCGCTGGATCCAGAATAAGGACGAAGTGAACGTGGAGAAGCTGATCGGCACCTCCGACATGAAGAAGGTTAAGGACATGAAGGGCAATCCTTTGCTTCTGTTCGTAAATTCCTGGAGCATCGGCATGACCCTGGATCGAAACAAAGGACTTGTGTTGGCGGAGTTTAGCAAAAACTAGACAATGAGGTACGCACGTGAAAAAACGACTTCTTTTGATCGCTTTTACATTGCTGTTAAGTGGATGTGCCAATCCCATAGATGCCCTTACGCAGGGTGATGACGATACGCAGATTGAGGACTCGAGGAGCTCTTCTTCTCGCAAGGAGAAGGAGATTCACTATGACGAGTATTTCCTCGAGAACAGCAGCCTGTTCGGATTGAATAGTCTCTCTAACACACAGCAGATTTGGTACGGAGACATTGAAAACATCCTTTCCAGCATGGCTGAGGAAGGCCCCTTAAATGAGCAGGCGATCAGCATGGGCCTTACGGAGGATGACATCGATAAGATCTTTGCCTGCGTCTGCATTGATCATCCCGAGTTCTTTTACGTGGAGGGCTATTCCTATAGCATCCATACGATCGGCGATAAGGTGGTCGGCTACAGCTTCGCTGGAAAGTATACCATGACCCGCGAAGAGGCGGAAAGGCGCAAGAAAGAGATCGAGACGGCCGCAGATGAGATCCTGCGCGGTTATGACAGTGCGGAATCAGATGGCAGCGACTATTCAAAGATCAAGTACTTGTACGAAGCACTGATCAAAAATACGGAGTATGACTTAAGCGCGCCAGACAACCAGACGATCTATTCGGCACTGGTTGGAAAGAAGTCTGTTTGTCAGGGTTATGCGAAGTCCATGCAGTACTTACTGACCAAGCTTGGAATCGAATGCACGCTGGTTCAGGGCATCGCACAGGGCCAGGCCCATGGTTGGAATCTCGTAAAGAGCAATGGGCAGTATTATCATCTGGATGCGACCTGGGGCGACAATTCCTATCATCCCGCGGACGGCGGCGCTTCGCCTGAAATCTTGTATGACTATATGCTGGTGACCACGGCGGAAATCAAAAAGGATCATATCATTGAAGAGATTTTTCCGCTTCCCGTATGTACGGCAACGCAGGATAATTACTTTGAGCGCGAGGGTGCGGTATTTTCGGACATTGACGAGATACGCCTAAAGCTTTTGTTCGCGAGCGCTTCACCCGCGGACAATTATCAGGTGTCGATCAAGTGCACGACGAAATCCTGCTTCGATGACATGAAGGAATTTTTGCTGGATCAGAATAAGATTTTCGACTACTATACGGCTGGCGGCACGAGGATTTCGTATTATCAGAATGAAGAACTGCTTTGCCTGACATTTTGGGTGACAAATTAAAGGAAAAGTGGTAAAATAGATTATCAATGAATTTTAGGAGGAAACGGACGTGGAAAAAGAGCAGAACGCAGTTATGCTGAAGGATGAAGGATCCGTTGGATCAGTTCGCATTGCGGAGACGGTTGTGGCACACATCGCATCCATCGCGGCATCTGAGGTGGAGGGCGTAGTCCTTCCCGGCGCAAGCGTGGCAAAGGCATCCAAGGCCGTGAAGATTGAAGTAAAGAATAAAACCGTGAAGGTGGATATGATCGTCAGCGTGAAGTATGGCTTTAACATTCCTGAGGTGAGTGGCCAGCTTCAGACGAAGGTAAAGAGCGCCGTGGAGAGCATGACGGGCCTTACCTGTGCTGGCGTGAACGTTCGCTTCTCCAGCGTGATCATTAAGTAAAGGCAGAGTATAATCATGGGAAGACATGAGCAAAGAGAACAACTATTCATGCTGTTATTCCGCGTAGAGTTTCATGCGTCTGATGACATGCCGGAGCAGGTACGCCTCTTCTTTGAGGATGAGGAGCGCGCCGGAGCGGGCGAGTATGCGAAGACCATCACGGACAAGTATGAAAAGATTATGGAAAAGCTCCCTGAGCTGGACCAGTTACTGAACGAGAAAACAGAGAAATGGAACACCAAGCGTATCGGTCGCGTAGAGCTGACCGTGCTTCGCTTAGCGCTCTACGAGATGATGTTTGACGACGAGATCCCAGAGGGCGTTGCCATCGATGAGGCGGTGACCATTGCGAAAAAATACGGGCAAGAGAGCTCGGGCGCGTTTGTTAACGGCGTCCTTGCGAAATTCGTAAAAAAGGGTGATCAAAATTCGTAGCGTATACACGGTAGCGCAGATCAATGCCTACGTCAAAAACATGTTCACGCAGGATTACCTCTTACAGTCCGTTTACGTGAAGGGAGAGGTCAGCAACTGCAAGTATCACAGTTCGGGACATATCTATTTCACTTTGAAGGATCCTAAAGGAACCATCAGCTGCGTTATGTTTGCGGGGAACCAAAGGGGTCTTTCTTTTCGTATGCAAGATGGACAGCAGGTGATCGTTTTTGGAAGCGTGGACGTCTACGAAAGAGACGGGAAGTACCAGCTTTATGCAAAACAGGTAACGCTGGACGGCATCGGGAGACTCTATGAGGAATATGAGAGGCTAAAGACGGAGCTTTCCGAGCTTGGCATGTTTGCGCAGGAATATAAGCAGCCCATTCCGAAGAATGTCAAGACCCTTGGCGTTGTCACTGCGAGAACGGGTGCAGCCGTGCGGGACATTATTCAGATCTCCAAGCGAAGAAATCCCTTTTTGCAGATCATCTTATACCCCGCGATCGT
>JAFPRF010000230.1 GCA_017400965.1 Lachnospiraceae bacterium | reverse complement strand
CTCCGGTCCCATCAATGAGATCTCGAACATCATCAACGAGATCTTCAGCGCCTTGGCTGCAGGAGAAAGGGTCTTCCATCTGCTGGATCAGCCGGAGGAGGCCGCGGACATCTATGGCGCAACCGCCCTTGAGAATTGCCAGGGCGAGGTTGGCGCAAAGCACGTGGCCTTCGGTTACGTGCCCGAAAAGACGATCCTGAAGGACTTAAACTTCGAGGCGAAGCCCGGCCAGACCATCGCCATCGTTGGGCCGACCGGCGCTGGAAAGACGACGATCATCAACCTGCTCATGCGCTTTTATGACGTGAATTCCGGAGAGATCACCGTCGACAATAAGGAATACCGCGGTTACACCATGGAGAGCCTTCGAAAGAATTACGCCATGGTGCTGCAGGACACCTGGCTCTTCCAGGGCACCATCTTTGACAACATCGCCTACGGCAAGGAAAATGCCACGAAGGAGGAGGTCATCGCTGCTGCCAAGGCCGCGAAGATCCATGACTACGTGCTGCGCCTGCCGAAGGGCTACAACACCATCATTTACGAGGACGGCGGCAACATCTCGAAGGGTCAGAAGCAGCTCCTGACCATCGCCCGCGCGATGCTGTACAACACGAACATGCTGATCCTCGACGAAGCGACCAGTAACGTGGACACGAACACGGAGCGTCAAGTACAAAAGGCGATCCGAAGCCTGATGAAGGGAAAGACAAGCTTCGTGATCGCCCACAGATTAAGCACGATCCAAAATGCGGATCAGATTTTAGTTGTCAACGCCGGAGACGTGGTGGAACAGGGTACGCATGACTCGCTCATGCGCCAGAGAGGCTTCTACTACAAGCTCTACGCGAGCCAGTTTGAATAAAGCTAGGCATTCAGCACGGGGCGCTTCTTGAAAACAAGCTCTCTGTCGAAGTTCGAAATCGCCGGTAAAAACCGTCCCGCCTTGCAGATCATGAGATAGCCAATCAGTCCGCCGAGGGTGTTGCAAAGAAGGTCGTCCACGTCGAACAGACGATAGGAGCCCTGGAAGAGGAAGAACAGTCCGGTGAGCTGCCCTACCTCGATCAGCAGGGACAGGCCAAAGCTAAAGAGCACCACCTTCTTCACATTCATCTTGTAGCAGTAGCTTAAGAACATGCCGAAGGGAATCGTCATCACCACGTTCAGAACTACGTGCAGGATCTCCGTCAGGCAAAAGTTTTTCGCTACGCAGACCACGAAATAAAACGGGATCAGCTGTGCCTGATAGGTTAGCTCCACCGCGCTCTCTAAGGTGGGCAGGGGAAGAAAGGTCAGGGCTGCCACGCAGCAAAGGTAAAGAAGGAACAGCTCCTTTAGCAAAAGCTGGAACATGTTATATTTTCTAGAAAGGATCATGGGAAGCACGGCTGCCGGTACAAACACCGGAAGGGCAAGTGCTCCAAAGATCTGAAAACCTTCGATAATGCTGTTTAACCAAGTCATCATAATAGCCGCCTCCTGTATACGAATCACTGATTGTGATTTTAGTATACCGAAGGCGGCTATTTGTCTCCATCGATTTTACTTACAGTTTTGGCCGTAAAACTTACGTTGACGTAAGAATTGGATCATTTTTATAACTGCGTTCTTCCAAAAAGCTCCTCATAGGAGATAAAGATGTTGATGAAACCGGAGGCGTAAGGTCCCATGTCATAAGGCGGGTAGATCACGTAGATGCCAGTTTCCTCGAAGGTGATGAGGGAGGCGTCGAGACTTGCGTACTCGTAGGCCCTTTGATAGATCGAATCCGCATCCTCACCCCCGTAATACGGGCTCATGTCCTCATCATAGGACAGGAAGTCCGCCTGAGTCTTTGTCGCAACAAGCTTTTTGAAGTCCTCCTCGGAGCCAGCATAGAAGTCCTTAATGGTGAGTTGCTCTCCCGTCTCTAAGCTAAAGAGCTTCTGCCACATGCTGGGCTGTCCGTGGGCACCGCCGCCATACCAATACCCGGAATAATCGATCGCGAGGTATTGATCGGTAAGAAAGCGTACGTTCGAAAGCTCTTCCTCCTGAGAAATACACCAGATCAGAGGAAACTCCAGATGCTCCTGACATTCCTCGTCCGTGTAGTTTTCGTCATCGTGAGAGCCTTGATAGCTCTGGATCGTGCCATGCAGGCTGTCTGCAAGAGTCTGATTGATCTTGTCCGCTGCCGCGCTGTAGCGACTGTTTAACTGGAACTCCTCTCCGTAGTAAAGATCCATCTGTATGCCGCAGTTCGGGCAGTCAAATTCGTAGGAATCAAAGATGACGTCACCGTACTTAAATACGTTCTTCTCGGCAACCACGAGCCCTAGGTCATCTCCGCGGGTATTGGTCGCGGGATCCCAGGTGATCCACTTTTCCTGCGCCCCGTCCAGACCAATGTAATAAAGCTTTCCGCTTACCACCTGGAAGCCCTGGGTGCCAGGCATCAGGTCCGTCGCGCCAGGTCTTGAGGTCTCCTCGTACATGTAATTACAGGAATTCATCATCACGTCATACTCGTAAACCGTCTGATCGCTTAGGACAAAGTTTTCCGGCTTTCCTACGCTAAAGTAGCCTTTCCCGTTATAGTAGGCAAGGAAGCTCATACTCTCCCCCGCGCCCGGGCAAACGATTTCCACGGGGTATTCCTTGTAAAGGTTTAAGGCGTAAAATGCCTGCCTCTGCGCATCGCCCTCCGTAACGTAGTCGTAGTAGATGATGGCGTTCTCGTCATAGCCCTTAATGGTGACGTTATTATCCGGCATGCCGGCGATGGGCGACACGGTGCCGTCCTTTGCGATCTTATAGTACCCGTCCTTGTAGCCAACGACAAAGCCCGTCTCGTCCATGGTTCGGGTGATGCTGCCTCTGGTATACTGCAGGCCTAGGCTCTCGGAATACACTTCCAGATTGTAGCCCTGGGTGCTCTCGATGGCGGCGTCCAGTTCATTTTTTACGTTGATGAACTCTACGCCTGTCGTGGTGCGCTCGTAAACATATTCCTTGCGCTTGAAATCATCGCTGGCAACGCCTACGTAGAGCTTACCCTGATAGTAATCGATCCGGTCCAGCCACCAGCCGCTCTCCACGGTCATGATCGGGAAAACGCTCAGACTGTCTGCATCCACGGCATAGACGTTATAGCGATACTCGTTACCGATCAGCTCATAATCATAGTAAAAATAGGTGCCGTCGCCCATGGCATAGGGGGACGCATAGATCGCAAGGCCACGGTCGTTTAAGGCCTTTTGGACCTGCTTCCAGTTATACTCCGAAATCTTCGTTCCGTTCTGATTCAGGCCATAGTATACGTCGGAATAATAGCCGGGGAACAAAATGTCCTCCCTGGTGCTCTCCTCTACGACAACGGGGTCATTCTTTCCCGGATCATTTTTCCCGGTGTCGGGGTTCGACGTCGCCGAGGGCTCCACGGACTGCGCGGTACTTCCGGTTTCTTCCGTTCCCTCGGTTGCTCCCGCAGGCGCATATCCGTTCATATTGGTGCAGGCGGTGGCGCTAAGAGTTAGGGACGCCGCCAAAAGTAGTACGACTAATTTGCGTTTCATGAATTTGAAAACCTTTCTATGTGAAATTTAGTACCTTAGTACTCTAAAGTGCGAAGTAGCAGCATGACGTCATCAATGTGACTCTTTTTCTGATAGACGTACAGGTAGATCACAAAGCCCTTGTTGCCGTCAGGCTGGAAGATGAATTCCGCGTGATAATTGGGGCCGAGCTCGGAGGAATACCCCTCCTGGAAATAATGATATTCGGCGCCATACGAGGTGGTCTTTTTAAGCTTTCGCTTCGGCGTTGCCTCGATGCCTAAGATGTTCTTCTCACCGAGGATGTTCTTTACGATCGCCTGCTCGATGGCTTCGGTACGGGTTTTATCACTGCTGCGAAGGAGCATCTCGTCATTGTCAAAGTAGCAGACAAAGAGGCTCTCGGGGGTGACGGACTGCTTGTCGATCTCGTTCAGGCGGTACTGATAGCCCTCAAGGTCGCCGAGCTTTTCGGTCTTTAAGTTCTTCTCAACGCCCGACCATCCGCTTGGAAGATAATACTTGATGGCTCCGTTATTTAGGGTTCTGGTCTCCATTTCCTCGGTATCCACCGTCCGGCCGCTCAGCGCGGAGTAGGCTGTTCTGGAGATGGTCTTATCGAAGGTCTTTTCAACCTTATCGACAGTCATGGTCCACTTTCCGTCGAAAACGCCCATGGTCATTTTCCCGTAGACCTTTACGTAATCCCCTAACAGAAATCCCTTGATCGCTTCGGCAACTTCGTCGCTCCCTGCATTGCAGGTCAGGGTCTCGGAGGCGTTGTTCAGGATCATGCCAAGCTTTAGCTGCTTTCCGTCTGCATTTCTGCCCTTCACCTTGCCGAGCATGACAAAATATTGATTTAAGTATTCCTTTTTTACCACATCAGAAGCGGTTTTTTGGCGCAGCAAAAAGTATTCCACGGATTCATTCCGATAGATGGGATTGATCTCCGTGTCCATCGTCATTTCCGGCGTCTGGAAGATCGCGCCGCTAAAGACAAAACTCGCAAGGAGCAATATGGCGAGCAAGAGGCAAGTTTTTTTTCTAATCGGCAGCATATTTAATCCCCCTCTCGTCATACAACTCTACCACCAGCGTAAGCACCTTTTTGTAGAAATGTGCCTCGGCGAAATCATCCTTTAGAAGGATCCTGTCACCGCTTTTGTACGCGCCGAGGATGGAAGCCTTGAGTCCTTCCAAGGTGTGGCTTTGCTTGTCATTGAGCCAAACCTCTTCACCCCGCACGCGGATGGTGAACACTTCCGCCTGCTTATAAGGCTTAAAGGGATCCGTCTCCTCCTTGCCATCGGTTCCTGCGTTCCCGTTTTGGCCGAAGGGTGCGTCCTGTATGGCCGCGTCCAGATCGATCAGCGGCGTTTTACTTAAGAGCTCTACGGGTTTTGCCCCCATGCCAAGCAAAAGAAAGAGGCCAAGGCAAACCAGTAAGAGTACTCGTTTTCCTCTGCGTTTTCTCATGCGCCCTCTCCTTCGCTCTCAAAGTTAAAGCCTAAGGAAGTTAGCAGCTCCTCCAGCGCGTGATAGGTCTTCGCCGCGGCGAAATCATCCACCAGATAGAACTCCGTCTTCCCGTCCAGTTGCTTTAAAAATGCCTCAAACTCTTCCACGCTCCCGGTAAACTGATCCTTGTACTGGATCACTTCTCCGCGAACGTAAAGCACTTCCGTGTGCGTATTTCCCTGCTTGTCCACGTAATCGCCCTTTTCCGTGCCGGCTTCCACCTTCTTGGAAAAGAGGGAGTCCGTACCCCTCGGGCCGAACTTGAAAAACCAGCCCGCGGCAAATAACAGCAGACCCAGGATCAAAAAGAAGATGCAGGAGCTGCGCAGGGCTTTTTTATTCTTTTGCAGGAGTGCCTTGCCGGGCTTTGTCTCGTAGTAAACGTAATCGTCCTTGCGCCGGAAGATGACCATGTACATCGTGTACAGCGGCTCGAACATCAAGGACAAGAGCCCTAAGAAACCCACTATGGCAAGGATCGCACCCGCTACCATCATGATGATCGCTATCATAGGCCCACCTTTATTTTAGCTTGACAAATACGTTATCATGCTCCATCGAAAGCTCGCTAAAGATCTTCATGATCGCCTTCTCGTCGCGATACAGGATCTTTTCGTCGCCCTCGTTTAAGGATAGGATGATGGGAGATTCCTCGTTCGCCGCGATATACGCTTCCACGGCTGCCCGAAACTGCTTCATGGGCTCCGTCACGTTCTCGCCGCGCAGGTCAAAGGTCTCAATCTCCTCATCCGCGCCTTTTCTTAGGATCGATATGTGTCTCTCCGTGACGTTCATTTCATTATAATAGGCATACACGGACAGGGCACATACGTAATTCTGCAGCTGATCCGACATGTCCAGCTGGTCCATGTACAATTCGTACTTTGCACGGGCTTCCTCCGCCTGAGCGCTCGCTTCCTCTATCGTCTGACTGGCCGCAATTTGTTCCTGTTGCTTCACGGTCAGCGTCTGCTGCCGTCCGATCACAACGAGGAGCACGATAAAGATGACGTCCAGCAAAGAGGTGAGGTCGATCAGGATGTCGGATTTCGCCCGATGTCGTCTCTTCTTCATGACCTCTCCCCCTTATTGCGAAGTGATGTTTCCGAGCTTCACCGAATTATCGATCTTCTTATCGTAGTCATCCAGAACGATCTCCGTATCCTCGATCAGCTTCGCGGAAACGGTCGCGCAAACCTTCAAAATGACGGTGACGATCAGTCCCCAGAAGGTCGAGGTCAGCGCCTGATCCAAGGAGCCAAACATCTCGTCAATGTTCTGCGCCTGGAGCTGTCCCACCAGACCCGAAACGGTTCCAAGGATACCCAGCAGCGGGAACAGGGGAATGAACTGCGTGCAGGCATTGTATCCGGAAACCACTTCATTAAAGGATTTCTCGTAGTCGCGGATCGTATCCGGCGTGACTGCCTCGGAAGTTTCCCGCTCCTCCACCTCACCCGTCGTGGTGTTCAAGTAGGATTCCTTGTTTTTGCGGTTCATGGCGTCGTGAATAAAGCTCTTTTTCGTATAGAGCTTAATGTAATTCTTGATCAAGAAAAACAGTACGATCAGACCGCCAGTGATAATGATCCCATTCATGTACTTCGCCAAAAATCCGACCATGGCTAACCCTCCCAACGTTTGTTTGCGGCGAAAAACATCTTGCCAAGCTATAGTATACCACCAAAGCCCCGACTTTACAATTCTTTCGTGGTTTCCAAAAGATTTGACTTTCCATACGCCCTATGCTACCATCAAATCGAACGTCACAACATACTTACAGGGTGCGCCATGTTATTCAATTCCTTTATATTTTTACTGTTATTTCTTCCCCTGACCATCATCGGCTACTTTGGGCTGAATCATTTTCATAAAGAGGGCCTCGCAAAGGCATTCCTGCTCGGAATGTCTCTGTGGTTCTATGGCTATTTTCGCCCCTCCTATCTCATCATTTTGGTGCTGTCGATCCTCGTGAACTTCGGCATTTACCGCGCGCTGCGCCTGCCGGGTAAGACGAAAGGGTTTCGAAAGGCCGTGATGCTCTTTGGCGTTTTGGGCAACGTGGGAACGCTTGGATACTTTAAGTATCTGGATTTTCTATTAAAAGAGTGGAACTTTGTCTTTCATGACGACATACCGCTCCTTGGGATCCTCCTTCCCCTGGGCATCAGCTTCTTCACCTTCCAGCAGCTCGGCTTTGTCATCGACGCCTACCGCGGCGAGATCGAGGAGTATCCCTTCTTAGATTACGCCCTGTTCGTCGCCTTCTTCCCGCAGCTCGTGGCGGGTCCCATCGTCACGCACTGGGAGATGATCCCCCAGTTTCGGGATTCTTCCAAAAAGAAATTTCAGTCGGACAATTTCGCCATTGGGTGCGTCTATTTTATCCTCGGCATGTCCAAAAAGCTCCTGATCGCGGATGCCTTCGGACGGGTCGTGGACTATGCCTTCGCGACCATCGATTACATGCGCCCCATCGACGTGCTCGTCGCATCCTTTAGCTTTTACCTGCAGATCTACTTCGATTTCAGCGGCTACAGCGACATGGCCATCGGCCTGGGAAGGATGCTGAATTTCGAGCTGCCCGTCAATTTCAATTCGCCCTTCAAGGCGATCACCATCAGCGATTATTGGAAGCGCTGGCACATCACGCTCACGCGCTTTTTCACCAAATACGTCTACATTCCGCTAGGCGGCAGCAGGCGTGGAACGGTTCGGACCTATGTCAACGTCTTCCTCGTCTTCCTTGTCAGCGGCATCTGGCACGGCGCCGGCACGGGCTACGTCCTGTGGGGCATCTCCGGCGGCCTTGGCATGATCTTCTGCAAAATCTTTGCCGCGCAGCTGGATAAGATCCGAAAGAACAAGCTCGGGGCAGCGCTCCTTTGGCTGATCACCGCCGCTTACGTCAGCATCTTTTTCTCCTTCTTCCGCGCGGAGGACGCATCCGTCGGATTTCGGCTGTTCTCAAGGCTGCTGCCTAGCGTGAGCGCAGGGGCGAGTGGGGTGCTGATCGACTTTACCAAGGTGCTCTTTGATTACTCAGGGCTGGGCTATAGGATCCAGCAGCTCCAGATTCCGATCTGCGTCGCCTTTTACGCATTGGCGGTGTTCATCGCCGTGAAAATGCCTAATATTCGAGAGATTGCGGGAAAATTCCGTTTTACCGTATGGCGGGCCATTGGTCTCGCCGTATTGTTCCTGCTTTGCTTTTTGTCACTCTCCGGCGTGACAACCTTCATTTACTTTAATTTCTAAGCTGTTTTGGGGAAAATACATGAAAAAGTCAGATGGTACAACTAAAAAAGAATTGAGCGCGAGAGGGTTCCTGGCCGTTTTCTTCGGGTGCGTTGGATTTGTTCTTCTCGCCTTGATGCTGACGGTCATCATCATCGACCCCTTCTTTCAGTATCATGCGCCGCTCCCCGGCTTTTCCTACGTGATCGACAACCAGCTGTCGCAAAATCCGGGACTTGCGCGCAATACCAGCTATGACGCGGTCTCCCTCGGCTCCTCCGTGACGACCGATTATTACGTGCCCTGGTTTGAGGAGCT
>JAFPRF010000229.1 GCA_017400965.1 Lachnospiraceae bacterium | reverse complement strand
GCTCATGCCCATGCCAAGGAGGAATGACGCCACGTATCGTCTGGCCTCTCCGCGTACAAAAATGAGCGAAACAAGCAGCGGGATGGAGATGCAAAGGAGAATGTTTTCTGCATAAATCATAGCGACTCCTCCTTTATCAGCGCCCAAAGCAAGAACGGGAAGCACACCGTAACCGTTACGTAAGCGATCGTGTAGAACACGTCTGCGCTCATGTACATGGCAATCAGCGTCCATGCAAACACTGCAAACGCACGGCACACGGAAACCGATGGCCGGTCAGCATGTCGAAATGACAATAGCATCCGTACAAAAAGGAACGCTGACACGGAGAACATCAGGATATAACAAAACAGATCCAAGGGATGCCGCAGTGGCTCTGGTGCGAAAAAGATCGATGCCTGCACCGCAATGAGAGCCATGCACGCGATGCCATACAGGCGCCATTCCCATCCATGAAATGCCTTCTCTTGCTTACACTGCGCCGCCAAATGATAAATAAAATAACCCATTGCCGCACCTGTGATAATATCCTCGATCCACTCGCCGCTCCAGGCGATCCAAAGCGCAACGTTCGCAGCCATGAACACGGGAACGAAAAGCTTTTCAAGGATTGTCGAGCGTTTTATGGGTTTTGTGCCGAGCGCCGCGCCCAATAAGAGGAACATAGCCCACTCACCGATCTCGTTTGCCGCGAAGGGCATTCTCGTCTCCGGACGCAGAATGTCATAGGTCAGCCAATAGAGATCGCTGAGGAGTCCACTGGCTATGGCAAACGCGAAGAATGTCATGCGCAGGGAGCGTTTCCCTCGAATCAGTTGCCGAAGCGTTCCAATAAAAACTGCGAGCAACACGACATCCTGAAACAGATTCATCAAAACTGCTTCATTCATTCCGCTGCTCCTTTTGTCTTAGTTTCTTAAAGCAAACACAAAATAGCGTGACGCAAACGCCGAGTGCAAAAGCGAGCACGCCCACAACGACATAGCCCACGTAAGGTGCTGCCAAAAGTAGGCTTCCATATTGCTGCATTTGCACGGTCTTCAACACCGGCGTGAGCTTCGACAGACTTGCGGAGGCAATGATCAGTAAAATTGCGAAGCTGATCGATGCTGCAGCGCTTTCGTAAAGGCGCTTGCGGATCGTTCTTTTTTCCTGAACCGTACCTGCACGCTTCATGATTTCCTGCATTTGATCATCCATACTGCGCATAGTCAAATCCCATCCTTTCCAGCTCCGACCTCAGAGCTTTCTTTCCTCGTTCCGCCAGATTGTAGATCTGCTTTTTATTCTTTCCCATGACGCGCCCCGCTTCCTCCGGGGACATCTGTTCATAGAATAGCAAGATCAAAATCTGCCTGTAATCTTCCGTTAGTTTTAGGAGCCCCTGGTAGAGCTGACGATTTCGCTCCACCCTTAGGATCTCCATCTCCGGCGGCGCATCCACCGGGGTATCTTCAGCGGATTCCTCACTTCTTAATAACCGCCGCTGTTTTCGCAGGTGCATCAGTGCCATCTTTTTCCCGATGGAAAAGAGCCAAGTCTTAAACGAACTCCTGCCCGCGAATCTCGCGCCTGCCGCCGCCTCTGCGAAGGCATCCAGCATCAGGTCCTCCGCATCCTCCATGTTGTGGATCATGCCATAGAGAAACAGCACCAAGCTCTCCCTGTGCCGCTCCAAAAGGATCCGAAAATCCTCTTCGCTCCGCGTAGCCAGAAAGCGGTCATAGATCACTTCATCCGTCTCTTGCATGGCCGCCTCCTTTCCGCTTTGCTTGCATACTATCCTAAAATAAATTATATCGGAAAAATCTGGGATTTTCAAGCAAGAAAAAATCCCTCCGGCGATGCCATTTGCAGACGCTAAACCATATAAATAGGTACTTTAATTAAATTTTGGGTGCTGTACGGGTGCTGCGCAACAAGTCTTAGCAACTCTTCATTAATATTCTTCAGAGCAATATCCAAAGAGCTTTTGCATTATGACATTTACAGAATGTGCCCTGATAGGCAATACCTGATTCCTTGAAGAGGGTATCGTCACGGTATACGGAGCAACTGCACCGGGGGTGTC
>JAFPRF010000228.1 GCA_017400965.1 Lachnospiraceae bacterium | reverse complement strand
TAGTTTCAGGAAATGTAACAAGCGAAAGAAAAATACGCTATAATGGTTAGGGAATTTCGAAGAAATTCTCTAATCCGAAGCAAAGCGGAGGACGAGCCGAAAGGCTCGCAAAAAAGAGTAACGGAGGGAGGTGAGCGCATGGAGGATTCAGACATTGTCGATCTGTATTTTGCAAGGGACGAGAAGGCCATAACGGAGACACAGCAGAAGTACGGCATTCGATTAAGGCACATTGCGTATGCCGTTCTTGGAAGCGAAGAGGCGGCAAAGGAATGTGAAAATGACACATATCTTCAGGCATGGAACCTGATTCCTCCGGCGCAGCCCAGAACGGGATTGTTTGTTTTCCTGGGGCAGATCATTCGACACCTGGCCATAGACGAATACCGAAAGGGACATGCAGGGAAGAGAAATGCCGTACTGGTTGAGTTTTCGAAGGAGATGGAGGAATGCTTTCCCGCGGATGTTTCAGACGAATGGTGGGAAAAATATCAGGAGAAAGAACTTGTTGTAAGGATCAATTCTTTCCTGGAGAGTTGTCCGCCGTGGAAGAGGAAATTGTTTGTAAGAAGGTACTGGTATCTTGACGGAATCGCGGACATCAGTAAACGGTACGGTTATTCTCAGGGAAAGGTCAGAACGGAGCTGTTTCGCATGCGGGAAAAGCTTCGTGATTACCTAAGGCAGGAAGGATATGAGATATGATGCAGAAAATGGAAGGCATCGAAATTTTGAATTTAATGGGAAACATTGACGTGAAATACATTGAAGAGGCGGAAGAAGAACGAAGGCGTTCATGGTTTCGATTTTTGCCGTCGGTTGCCGTGGTCTGTCTTTGCCTTGTGGTTGGAATTGCAGGGATAAAGGCGGGCATTATAGGCGGACAGAAAGTGAATAACTCACAGCAGGGCATGCAGGTATCTCAGAAGGTCGTTACCATGTCCGCTGAAGTGATTACTGAAACTGCGGAGATTCAATCAGAATCCGATTCGGAGACGGCAAGTGATAATACCAATTACATTCAAAACGAGTTTTCGATGGAATATCTATCCTTCGAGGAATTGGTCAAGAGAAGTAACATAGCCGTGGTGGCTGAATATGTTGAAACAATTCGACATGATAACTATGTTGAACAAAAGTTTTTAGTAAAGGAATGCCTATATGGAAACGGCGACGAAAAAGAAATCTACCTATATTCCAATATTGGAACAGTGCACGTTGAAGAGATAGATTATGAATATTCTGAAGACGCAAGTATTTATGAAAAGCATACGGATTACGTGTTGGTATTGGAAAAATTGCAGTCCATCTTTTACGAGCATGATCGGTATATGCTGGATGCCGACGTGTTTCTGGATGACAGCAATAAGGAATACCGTATGTATTCAAATCCCGTCGAGCTTCCGGAGGGTGTTACCATAAGAGAATATGTTTGCTCTCTTCATGAGGCCATTCAGCATCAGGAGGTTACGGCAAACAAAAGTGCCGTATACGATGATGATTACGAGGAAATGATGGGGAAATCCGTCTATGTCGGAAGAGTAAGCATTTTGGAAATGGTCAACGAGGGAAAGGTTCATAACGGAAATGTTTACAGATGTAAGGTAGAAGAGCTAATAAAAGGTGACAAGATGGAGACTTATGAAGATGGCACCATTTTAATCACGATAGTTAAGGACAGGGTTTCCGTTGGAAACAAATATGTCATAGGCTTTAATCCTGCAGATGAACATTCCGTAATCTATGTTCAATCAACGCTTTCGGGCATATATAACGAATGAAAAATATTTAAGCCGGAATCATAATAAAGAACAATAGACATCAAACAAAAGACTTCAGAAAACCTGTCCGCTTTTCCTTTTGAGATTCGTCATATTTATAGAAGGATAAAATAGGAGCATTATGGCAAATGGAGATAGATGATGATGCCAATGGCATTATTAATAAAATGGGGTTATAGAATGAAAACATGATTTGGGACATTGTTTGCGAAGAGGGATTACAATATTTTCAAGATCAGATAACCGCAAGGGCGGCGGCCGATAAAATCCAAAACAGAGTAAAGATTTTTTGGCGGAGCAATAAGATTTTCCTGTTGACAAATACCCCCACAGGGTATATTCTTCTTCGTGAAGGAATACCCTGTGGGGGTATCTTTGAAAGGAGGTTTCTTATGGCGGAACATAAAACCGAGGAATGTTGCTGCTGCTCTGGAAAGCATAAGGAACGGGGTGAAAAAGAATACAAGGATCTCATGAATCGCTTAAAGCGGATTGAGGGACAGGTGCGAGGCGTCGAGGGAATGCTGGAAAATGATGCGTACTGTACGGACATTTTGGTACAGGTCTCCGCGATCACCAGTGCGCTGAACAGCTTTAATAAGGTGCTTCTTGCAAACCACATGCGAACCTGCGTGGCGGATAACATCAGGGAAGGTAATGACGAAGTGATCGATGAACTGGTAACGACATTGCAGAAGCTCATGAAATAAGTGGCATTGTTATTGGTTGAGGAGTAGTATATGGTACAATATAAAGTGACTGGAATGAGCTGCGCTGCCTGTCAGACAAGGGTTGAAAAGGCGGTGAGCGGTGTTGGCGGCGTCGAGAGCTGCGCGGTAAGTCTTCTTACGAACTCCATGGGCGTGGAAGGGACGGCGCGGGCGGAAGATGTTATTGCGGCCGTCGAAGCGGCAGGGTATGGCGCCAGCTTAAAGGACGGCGGTGAGAAGAATGTCGCTTCCGCCGCAGAGGATTCGCTCAAGGATACGGAAACGCCGAAGATGAAAAAGAGGCTCATTGCTTCCGTGCTTCTGCTGATTCCGCTGATGTACGTGTCCATGGGACACATGCTGTGGAATTGGCCGCTGCCGGGATTCTTGCAGGGGAATCACGTGGCCATGGGCTTGTGGCAGCTGCTGCTAGCGGCGATGGTCATGGTGATCAACCAAAAGTTTTTCATCAGCGGATTTCGAGGGCTGCTGCACAGGGCGCCAAACATGGATACGCTGGTGGCATTAGGAGCTACGGCCTCCTTTTCGTATAGCGTGTTCGCGCTTTTTGCCATGACGGGGACGGTTCTTCGCGGCGATGAAGCGCAGACCATGTATTACATGGAGCAGTTTTATTTCGAGGCTGCGGCCATGATCCTGACGTTGATCACCGTCGGAAAAATGCTGGAAGCTAGATCGAAGGGAAAAACCACCAATGCCCTAAAGGGGCTGATGGATCTGTCGCCCAAGACGGCAGTGGTCCTTCGGGATGGCGCAGAGAGCACGGTACCCATTGAGACCGTCAGGGTTGGAGACAGGTTCGTGGTAAGGCCAGGTGACGGCATCCCCGTGGATGGCATCGTGGTGGAAGGGGAGAGCGCCGTGAATGAATCGGCGCTGACCGGTGAGAGCGTCCCCGTGGAAAAAGGCGTTGGCGACCTGGTTTCCGCGGCGACCATCAATACCTCTGGTTACATGGTTTGCGAGGCGACGAGGGTCGGCGAGGACACGACCCTTTCCGCCATTATTCGCATGGTGAGTGATGCGGCGGCGACGAAGGCACCGATCGCGAAGATTGCGGACAGGGTCTCGGGCGTGTTCGTACCTGTTGTGATGGGTATTGCACTGGTGACCTTCGCGGCTTGGATTATTGCAGGCCAAACCGTGGGATACGCCATGGCGAGGGCAGTATCCGTTCTTGTGATCAGCTGTCCCTGCGCGCTGGGGCTTGCAACGCCCGTGGCAATCATGGTTGGAAATGGCGTTGCCGCAAGGACTGGAATCCTTTTCAAGACGGCAGCCTCCTTGGAGCAGGCAGGAAGGACGCAGATCCTTGCGCTGGATAAAACGGGTACCATCACCACGGGAGAGATGAAAGTGACGGACCTGATCCCCGCGAATGGAACTTCGGAGAAAGAACTGCTTACGGTTGCCTACGCGCTTGAGTCTAAGAGCGAGCATCCCATCGCAAAAGCCGTTACGGAATATGCCAAGGGGAAGGAAATACCCTTACGGGAGACGACGGAATTTGAGGCACTTTCCGGAAATGGCCTGAAGGCCAAGCTTGACGGCGAAAAGATCTGCGGCGGAAATCGAAGCTTTATTGAGAGCGTAGCCGGTAAGGTAGGCGGTGAAGTTATGCAGAAGCTTGATGCGCTGGCCATGGACGGGAAGACGCCTATTCTCATGGTGAAGGCGGGACGACTTCTCGGAATCCTCGGCGTGTCGGACGTGATCAAGGAGGATTCGCCGCAGGCCATTGCGGAGCTAAAGAAAATGGGGATCCATACCGTGATGCTCACGGGAGATAATGAGGTGACGGCCGCCGCCATTGCAAAGCAGGCTGGCGTGGATGAGGTGGTTGCTTCGGTAAAGCCGGACGGCAAGGAAGCAGTCATCAGGCAGCTGATGGAGCACGGAAAGGTGACCATGGTCGGAGACGGCATCAATGATGCGCCGGCGCTGACCTCCGCGGATCTCGGAATTGCAATAGGTGCTGGAACAGACGTTGCAATTGATGCCGCAGACGTGGTATTAATGAAGAGTAGTATTCGTGACGTTGCGGCGGCCATTCGAATTTCAAGAAGCACCCTGCGCAACATTCATGAAAATCTTTTCTGGGCATTCTTTTACAATGCCTTAGGCATTCCCTTGGCAGCAGGCTGTTACGTGGCAGCCTTTGGATGGGAGCTGCATCCGATCTTTGGGGCGGCGGCCATGGGGTTATCCAGCTTTTGCGTGGTATCAAATGCGCTTAGGCTGAACTGGATCAAGCCTTACAACGCCGGCAGGGATAAGGTTGTAAAGAATCCCGTCAAAGGGAATTTGATAGTTAAGAAAGTTGTTGAAAATGAAACAAGAAAGGAAAACGAAGAGATGAAGATCAAAGTTAATGGAATGATGTGTGCACATTGTGAGGCGCACGTAAAAAAGGCACTTGAGGCAATCGACGGCATTCAGGAAGTCGTGGCATCTCACGAGGAGAACCTTGTTACGATCAAGAGTTCCAAGGACGTAGACGAAGCGGCCATTAAGGCAGCCGTTGAGGGCGCTGGCTACGAGTACGCTGGAATGATCTAAAACGACTAAGCGGAGGGAAAGCGATGCGTTGGTATCATGTTTTAGGCCTAATGGTGTTATGCTTTTGTCTGGGCGGACTGATCGTATGGTGCCTGAAAAAGCCTGCGGAAACGGTAGGCCCGTCGGAACAAGCAAATACGGAAACGATTTCTGCCAGCGCATCGTCTGCGGATCTGTCGGAGAATGCTGATCTTTGGGCCGCGTCCGTGGTCAAGCTGGAGGTGTTCGACGCTGATGATAATCGGATCGGAACGGGCAGCGGGTTTGC
>JAFPRF010000227.1 GCA_017400965.1 Lachnospiraceae bacterium | reverse complement strand
GCCAAAAAGAGGAGTCTGTGGGTCTTTTCCTCGAATAAGGCCTTCGCCAGGGAGGCATATGCCAAATACGAACAAAGGAGCGTCAGCACGGGAATCAAGTGCCAGGTGACAAGCTCGGGGCTCGCCTTCGTGATCTGGCTTAGGGATGCGTAGATCGTTGGAAGGCAAAGGATCTTCAGTCTCGAGGGCATGCCTGCGGCGTAAGGCTTTCCCGTCAGGGGATTCACCTCGTACAGGCGCTCCGACTTAAGGAGCGTCGTCACCGTCTCCAGCGTCTCGTCGTAGCCAAGGTATACGGTCGTTCGCACGCAGAGCAAAACCACCTGCGCCGCGACCAGCGCCAAAAAGAGGCTCGCCAGAATCCACTCGTTTTTCTCAAGCTTCGGAAAGAGGCACCGCTGTTTGTTGCGAAAAATGCAGATGGCAAGGATGGCGATAGACAGGCCCGCCGTGGCGGCCAGCAGAAGGGAAAAGTATTTTGTGAAAGCAAAAACAGACTGCCCGCGCACCATGATAAACAAATGAGCGCCTTCGGCCAGTCCGATCATGATCAAAATGCCCGCCAGGATCCTGTCCTCCCAAGAATACTCGTGCTTTGCCTTTTTCGGATCAAGCACGCACGTAAGGGCATTTCCAAGGATCCAGGAAAGCGGTAAAATTCCCATCGCGATCAATGCTAACATCTGCCACCTCACCGATAGTATCTTACCATACGCCGTCGTTTTTATCTACGATTCTGGGAAAAACTAAGAAAACATTAAGGTTTCCCGTAAGTTTTTCTTAACCTTCTTCCTTCGCGATGTAAATGGGGCGATTTTTCACCTCGAGATAGGTTTTCGCGAGGTATTGTCCCAAAATGCCGGTACAGAAAAACTGCACGCCGCTGGTCATGAGGATGATGCAGACCAGTGAGGGCCAGCCCGACACGGGATCATCAAAGATCATCTTTCGCACAATGATAAAAATGATCATGATAAATGCTAAAATGCAAAACAGCGCGCCGACAAAGGCCGCGATGGAAAGCGGCACCGTGGAGAAAGCCGTGATGCCCTCGATGGAATAGGCGAACAGCTTCCAAAAGCTCCACTTTGTCTCGCCCTTGGCGCGCTCCACGTTCTCATATTCCAGCCACCTCGTCTTGAAACCGACCCAGCCGTAAATTCCCTTGGTAAAGCGATTGTACTCGCGCATGGACAAAATGGCGTCTGCCACCTGACGCGTCATTAGCCGGTAATCCCGCGCGCCGTCCACGATCTCCGTCTTGGAGATCTTCTTCATGAGCCCATAAAAGGCTCTCGCAAAAAAGCTGCGGATCACGGGCTCGCCCTTTCGGTTGACGCGCCGCGTCGCAACGGTATCATAGCCTTGTTCTATGTAGGAAAACATCTCGGGCAGAAGGCTCGGCGGATCCTGCAGATCCACGTCCATGATCACAAGGTACTCTCCCTTGGCCTTTTCCAGACCAGCATACATCGCCGCTTCCTTGCCAAAATTTCTCGAAAAAGAGACAAAGTGCACGCGCTCGTCCGCCTCACGGAGCTTTTTGATCTCCGAAAGCGTCCCGTCATGGGATCCGTCGTCCACGAAAAGGAGCTCCAAATCCACGCCCTTTCCCGTAAAATAATCCGTATTTTTCATCAGTTCCTGGTAAAAGAGAGAGATGCTTTCTTCCTCGTTGTAGCAGGGACAGATCACCGTCAGTAAGCTCACGTCATCACCTTCCGAACTTCCATAAATTCTTGGCTTTTTCGCCATTTTTAGTTTACCATGCTTTCGAAGTACTTACAACCGAATTTTTCGGAATCGGAAAAGCCCCATTTTGCTTAAAAGCATGGACTTTTTTTAGGGAATAAGGTATACTAAAGTTTGTGTGTTAACGCACAATTTTTTACAGGTGGTTCACTCCCATGGGTACGTTATTCGATAATGTGATATTTTTGTCCGCTGCGACGGGCTGGCTTGTGGCGCAGATCCTAAAAACTCTGATCCACATGCTGTTTACGAAAAGGTTTATCGCCGAGCGGCTGATCGGAAGCGGCGGCATGCCTAGCTCCCACTCCGCGACCGTGTGTGCACTCGCGACCGCGGCTTGCTACACGCACGGCGCCGACAGCTTTGAATTCGCCATCTCCCTCATTCTCGCCCTCATCGTCATGTACGACGCCATGGGCGTTCGCAGGGAAACCGGCATCCAGTCAAAGCTCATCAACGAGATGCTCGAAGCCTTCGCTGACATGGGCCGTCCGGAGCTGACGACGGATGAAAAGCTGAAGGAATTTGTTGGTCATACGCCCCTACAGGTGCTCTGCGGTGCCATCCTCGGCATCCTGATCGCCCTGGGGTACTGTAGCATACTACTGTGATCTCAATAACAGAGGATTTGTTCATGAAAACCAAAAGAAAGCGGCTCCTTTTCCTAGTGCTCGCAGTGCTTTTGCTCGCATTGACGGCCTGTACGTCAGTTGTCCCGGAAGGCACGGATCCTGAACCCGTCACGGGGGAAAAGATCCCTTCCAGTGAAGCGGAGCCTTCCCAAACCAAGGTCGATCCGGGCATGCTCGACCCCAACCTTCCGCCGAGAGACGGACTGGTTCGAAGCTATTACACGAATGAATGGGTGGATGAAGAGATCGCGCAGCTCCGTCCCATCGCCGTCATGATCCCGAACGAAAACCGTGCGCAGCCCCATTACAACCTCTCCAAGGCTTCCATCGTCTACGAGGCCAAGGTGGAAGGCAGCATGACGCGTCTCATGGCCATCTTTGAGGATTGGCGGGATCTGGAAAAGATCGGCAACGTGCGAAGCATCCGCAGCTACTATGCCTACTGGGCCTTCGAGTGGGACCCGATCATCGTCCACTTTGGCGGTCCCTATTTTGTCTATGACCTGCTCGACCAGCCTACGACGCAAAACATCGACGGCACGCTGGATTCCGATGCGTTCTATCGCTCGGCAGACAGGGAACCGCCGCACAACGCCTTCACCTCCGGCGCTAAGCTCTACACCTCCGCCAAGCGTCAGAATTACGCAACGGAAAACCGTGGCATCCGCGCGGAACAGCATTTCCAGTTCACGGCGCCCGGAACGATCAATACCTTAAGCCAATATGGCGAGAACGCACAGGCGGCAACGCACGTGGACATGACGGCAGCCTACCCGCTGACAAGGTGCTACTTTGATTACAACGATGAGGACGGGCTCTACTATCGCTCACAATACCTCTCCGGCGGCACGGACGGACCTCACGTGGACGGCGCCACAAGAACGCAGCTCTCTTTCACGAATCTCATCGTGCAGCGCGTGAAGCAGGAGGACATCGGCGACGGGTACCTCGCAATGCAATGTCATGACACCACGAAGGACGGTTGGTTCTTCACCAGAGGCAAGGGCATTCACGTCACTTGGAAAAAGATGAGCGACTATGAACCGACCTACTTCTACGATGACAACGGCAACCAGATCGAACTCAACGAGGGGAAGACCATGATCCTGATCATTCGGGACACGGACAATTTCTCCTATCGATAACTTAGAAAAGCAACAAAAAAGGCTCTCATGCATTCGCACGAGAGCCTTTTTACTCGTATTTTTTTACTCACCCAAACCATTTTCCACAATGGTGACTAACGCCTTCAGCGCGTCTTCCTCATCCTCTCCCTCACAGGTAAAGGTGATCTCGTCACCGCATTTGATGCAGGCGCCGAGCACGCTGAGCACGCTCTTCGCATTCGCCGTGCTGTCACGGAAGGAAAACGTGATCAGCGACTTAAACTGCATGGCCTCCTTGCAAAGGATTCCGGCCGGGCGCAAATGTAATCCCGTAGGATTCTTAATAACAACCTTCTGACTTACCATAGTCTGTAACCTCCGATTCGTGACAAGGCCCCAACTTGCCCCTACTAACAGTATAGCACCAATCGTATTTTCCAACAAGTGAAAAATTTATTCCTCTTCCGGCACCGTGATATTCACGCGAATGGTACCACTCTCAAGGATCGTTACGTCGCTTCCAAGACTGAACGTGACGGGGATGTCTGCCGTTCCATTCTGCAATTTCGTAATGCCGTTTGCCTGCATCCAGGCACTTACGTCAGCGGTTCCAGTGATGGATGCCGCGCGCAGCGCATTGATGACTTCGCGCAGTCCGTATACGTGTAGCGTTACGGGCAGGCGATCGGCTTCCTCTTCGGGGAGCGAGATCTGAACGCCTTCAGGGACGTTCGCCAGCGCGATGTTCTGCGGCGCGATCTCCAGCGTACGGTCTCTGGAGGGCTTGACGTTTACGGTTACGGTGATCCGTCCGCTATTGTCCGGATCCGCCAACCTTACGCCGCTGGGTAAAAAGTCTTTTAAGTTCAGGCTAACCGTCTTCGTATCCGTCGCGCCGCTAATGTCCACGCGGTCAGCTGAAACGGTCACTTTAGAGATCAGGCTTAGGTTCGCCGTCGTTCCTGCGAGCACAACCGTATCCACGTCTTTTTCCGCCTTGCCCACGACCATGTAGCCGTCCGCGGGCGTTCCGGTGTAGGATACGGTGATCGGCACTTCCTTCGTCGCGAGGATCTCTGCTGACAAAAGCACGTGATCCGTGCTCATTTCCACGTTACTAAAGTAAAGCCTTGTGCCTTCGCGATCCATCAGATGGAGTTCTACGTTTGCTGAACTGTTGTTGGTCGCACCCTCGACGTTCAGCTCCGCATACGCACTGTATACCTGGTTCACCGCGGATTCCGGACCTGAGATGTTGATCGAGGTCTGGTCAGAGGTGGTGGAACTGATCACGTAACCTTCCGCCACGGTACCAACGGTCTTGTAATTCACGCGGATCCACTTACTCGTCATGTTTTCCACGTCGAGCTTGACCACGTCATGATCGCCTTCAAAGGACATGGCCTCGGGATTGGCGTTCAGCGCGTAATAGGTGATCGCAATGGTGTTGATGTCGGTCAGCTTGCTGACGTCCGCCTCGGCGATGATGTCGCTGGCACGCAGCGTCTGGAAAACGCTGGTTGGCGCCGTGACGTCCACGCGAACGCTGTCCGTTCCATCGATGATCGCATAATATTTGTTCTGGTCCTCCAAAAGCTGGGTGTTGACCAGTCGTACTTGAATGTTGCTAAAAGATCTTGTGTCCTTGGGGTCTCCCACCTGCGCGACTACGAACCAGATCACAAAGGCGAGGAAAATGGAAGCGATCTTCAGGCCCAAGTTATGCAGGATCTTTTTCTTTAACCAACCGAAAAATCCTTTCATGCCTATGCCTTACTCCTTCCCTTCCAAAGGAGCTTCGCCTTTTCGGGCTTTTGTTCCTCAGATTCATTCATCACGATCTGACGGATCAGGCTCTTCAGGCGCTCCTGACTTAAATCCGTGACAAGGTCGCCCTCGTAGGCCAGGCTGATCTTACCCGTCTCCTCGGAAACGATGATCGTCACGGAGTCCGTAACCTCCGATATGCCGACGCCGGCCCTGTGGCGGGTTCCCAGATCCTTACTGAGCTTGAGGCTGTCCGAAAGCGGCAAATAGCAGGTCGCGGAGGACACCCTGTTCCCCGTAATGATCACGGCACCGTCATGCAGCGGCGTGTTCTTCTCAAAAATGTTGATGAGCAGCTGGCTCGTCACCAGCGCGTCAATGTC
This sequence comes from Lachnospiraceae bacterium, assembly GCA_017400965.1. Classification (GTDB taxonomy): domain Bacteria; phylum Bacillota; class Clostridia; order Lachnospirales; family Lachnospiraceae; genus Acetatifactor. The sequence continues at coordinate 13,270 of JAFPRF010000227.1, read as the reverse complement.
AATACCCGTTCTCGCATACTCGCGCAAGGACTCCGTGCGCTCGATCACGATCAGCGCACCCGTGCGAACGCGGCCCATCTCAACGCAGGCCTTTGCGATCTCATTGATGCTCTTCTCAGTCAGCTGACCGTCGCCGGCCTTTTTACGCGTATCAAACGGGAGTTTCCCCGTAAAATCCGAAAACAGATTCTTATTACCTAGTTCCTCCAAAGCCTTACGAAGCTCTGGCTGCAATACGATGATGAGCGCCATGACGGCGAAACCGAGGACCTTTTCGCCGATCCAAAGGATCGTCTTCATCTCCATGAAGACCGCGATCAGCATAAATGCGGCAATCACAACAAGACCCTTCAAGAGGGTCCATGCTCTCGTGGTCTTCATCCACGCAAGAATATAGTACACCAAGATGGCAATAATGAAGATCTCTAGGACGTCACCAAAATCCATGTTGGTACTATAGGTCTTGAATCGATTCAGATAATCCTGTAGTCTCTCAACGTACTCCATTCGTTAAAACAGCTCCTCATAACCGTCGTCGTTCGTTTGATTATCATAGTTCTGATTATCGTACCCCTGGTTATCATAGCCCTGGTTGTCGTAGCCCTGATTGTCATAGCCCTGTGCATCGTAGCTTTGCGTGTCATAGGCTGCGTTATTGATCGCCTGGGTGTCGTAGCTTACCGTATCATAGGACTGGGTATCGTAGCTCTGCGTATCGTACAGGGCATTGTTCACTGCCTGTGCGTCGTATGCCTTGGTTTCGTATGCCTGCTCATCGATGGCATGCTGCGGTGCGGGACGGGTCGTCTTTACGGTGCCCTGGGAAGGTCTCGTTCCCGTCTTGGAGGAAGCAGGTCTCGTAGCGGTCTTTGTTCCGGCAGGTCTCGTGCCGGCGGGTCTCGCCGTACCCGTCTTTGTGCCTGCTACCTTAGAAGGAGCGGAGCTCTTTACGGCGCCAGAAGCACTTCTTGCGCCTTCCTGCGCGGGTCTGCGTCTTACCTCGCCGCTCTTTGCGGGTGCGGGCTTCTTAGCAGGCTTTGTCTGGGCGGGCGCCGTCATCTTCGGTACTGCCTTGACGTAATAGTAGTAATCATCATCTTCAAACTGTACCCACTCCGTATTGCCGTAGTCCACGCAGAATCGGAAAAATTCGATCACCTTCGCCACAAGCAGCGCAAGGATCGTTCCAAAGATCGCGGAGCCAAGGGAGAGCTGTACGTCGTACTTGATGTTTCCAAGAAGCAAAAGTACCAGATTGACCATGGCACCTGCCACCATGGCGATGGTCCAGGCATGCTCAATGGCCATTCTGCGGATCAGCCATACCACCAAAACGGTGATCGCGAACGCGCCTGCCACGACTAAAATGGCCTTATTCTTCATCAAAGCGTCGATCAGATAGCGAAGCTTTTCCGTAATGTCATTTTCGTCAAACTGACTCATTTCGGGTGCCGCACCCACCATCATCTTTAGCAAGTAGTAGACGATGACGCCGCAGCCCACGGAGATGGCGGACAGCGGGCTGCTGATAAGACCTACCGCGATGGGGATTACGTACGGCATCTTCAGCGCAAAAAAGAGGGGCGTTAACACCACCACGTAGGAATCACTCGGTGCGAAGCGAAGCAGCAGTAAAAAGATCAGTACGTACACTGCAAAACCGATCAGCATCATCTCCAGCGACATGGCAAACATGTGTCCCAAGCTGAACATGGCACATAACAGCGTCAGACACCCCGCCGGCAAAAAGGAGCAGGCCAGGGAGGCCACGAGCACTACGGCCAGCGTATCGAGCCTTGGCATGGACCCCATCATCATGGTGTTCACGCCATTTAAGGCGATGAAGGCCAGTAAGAATTTGACGATCGGCAGGATCACCACCGCATTCATTCTGTAAAATTTCTTGATTTTGTCGCGATATTCCAGTATCAGAGTCATTTCTTCCTCCCGGAAAAAGCTTGCTTCCTACACTCTTTTGTTCTTAGATTCCCAGTTATAGAAGGCATTCAGCTTTTTCAGATTGTTATAATAGCGATTCAGGCTCTTGCGCGCGTGGAAATACTTCACCGTGGCATAAATATAGGCGAAGCCCAGGTACGCCACCAGTGCAATGGCATAATACGTGAGCACGTTCTTCGCAAAACTCAGCAGATCCATCTTGTAAATGTCCTGCATAAAATTTTCAAAATCATAAAAAATGTACAGGCCAAATACGACCGCGAAAGCGATCGTCACGGAAACCACGGCCTTAAACAGCTGGATCACGATGTAATCGCCGCGGTAATATTCATTGACCTTACGGAACTTCTTTCCGTTCTTTTGTTCAAAGGCGGCCAGCCTCGTCATCAGGATGACCTTGTCGCGATAGATCATTGCATCCTCCTACGCTTCCATCCCACCTGCAAGCGTAACAACATAGACGTCCGGAATCCCAGCCTCGGTAAGTGCCTTGGCCGCTTCATCCGCCGTCGTCCCTGTTGTGTAAATATCATCGATAAGTATAATCGTCTTTAATTCTACATCATTTTTTCGGACAAGGAAAGCTTTTTTCAAATTATTTTGTCTTTCTTTAGAATTTTGTTGCTTTTGCGGCTTGGTATTCTTCACCCGAAACAGCAGATTTTCATAGGTCGGAAGCCCTAGTTTCGCTCCCAAAACCTTCGAAAGTTCCGCCGCCTGATTATAGCCGCGCTTTCGCATGCGCCTTTTATGGAGTGGGATTGGAATAAGCGCCTGCGCCCCCGTCGACAAAATAAAGTCCCCCAGATACTTCGCCATCTCCTCGCCGAAAAAGTCCTTGTATTCCCTGCGTGCACCGTACTTAAAGCGGTAGATGGACAGGGCGACGCTCGGGTAATCGTAAAGAGCCCTCGCGCGCCTAAAAAAGTGTAGCTTTCCGTTTTTGCACTCCTCGCAAAGCTCCCCTTCCTTCGCAAGGCCCTTGCCGCAGACCATGCACCAGGGCGCCCTGACGGGCTTTAGCACGGGAAGGCAGGACGTGCAGATCTTCTCCCCCATCGGCGTAACGATCCCGTCGCAGACGGGGCACCTTCTCGGAAACAGGAGGTCCTTCACGGCTTCGAAGATGCGCCTTGGCCTTGCCTCCCTCATCCGCAAACCTCACGTATCCGGTCTGCCAGCGCCGTGTATCGGCTGTTTTCGCTGACATTCGCGATCATCTCACGCACGACGTCGCTCCGCCCGAGGATCGTCACGCAGGACTTTGCCCTCGTGATCGCCGTGTAAAGAAGGTTCCTCGTCAGCAGCATCTTCGGACCGCCAAGGATCGGCAGCAAAACGGCCGGGTATTCGCTTCCCTGGGATTTATGGATCGTGATCGCGTAGGAAAGCTCCAGCTCGTCCAGTTCACTGAAGGGATAGGTGACGCGCCGCATCTCGTCGAACTCCACCGTCAATACGTTCGCGGTCTCATCAATGTCCACGATCCGCCCCATGTCGCCGTTGAACACGCCCTGTCCGCGGTCTACGACGATGCTGTGCGCACCAACGATCTCCCACTCGATCTGATAATTGTTTTTCACCTGCATCACCTTATCGCCCACGCGGTAGGTGACCTCTCCCGATACGTGCTCCGCCTTGTAGGGCTCCGGTGGATTTAGGTATTTTTGCAGGATCCCGTTCAATGTCTCGCACCCCAGCGCGCCCTTGCGCATGGGCGTCAGCACCTGAATGTCAAAGGGCTGCGCGTGCACGTACCCCGGGAGCTTATCTCGGATCAGCTGGATCAGGTGCTTATAAATCACGTTCGCATCTGACCGCTCAAGCATAAAGAAATCCTTGGACTGATTGTCCATGCGGATCTCCTTGCCCTCGTTGATCAGGTGCGCGTTTACGACAATGTCGCTGGCCTCGTCCTGACGATAAATCTTTTGCAGCTCCACGCTGGCAAAGCACTTGCTGTCCAAAAGATCCCGCAGCACCTGCCCCGGTCCGACGCTTGGCAGCTGCGACGCATCCCCGACAAGGATCAGCCGCGTTCCCGGCGTGATCGCTTTTAACAGCGCCTGAAAGATGCGGATGTCCACCATGGAGGTCTCATCCACGATGACCACGTCGGCTTCTAAAGGATTCTCCTCATTTCGTTCAAACTGAAGGCTCCGGCCGTCGTCCTCCGACAGTGCGCTGTTCAGCTCCAGAAGGCGATGGATGGTCCTCGCCTCAAAGCCCGTCGTCTCCGTCATGCGCTTCGCGGCGCGCCCCGTCGGCGCCGCCAAAAAGATGTCCAGACCTTCCGCCTCGAAATAGCGCAGGATCATGTTGATGGTCGTCGTCTTTCCCGTTCCTGGTCCACCCGTCAGGATGAAGACGCCATTGGCGATGCATTCCTTCACGGCTCGCAGCTGCATCTCATCGAGTTCCAGCCCCGCCTTTTTCGCCAGAGCTTCCAGGCGCTTATTTAAGGCCGCCTCCCCGGAGGGACTGCGCAATGCCCCGTCCAAACGCAGGTTTAAGTCCCGCAGCATCTTGGCGCAGGCGAGCTCCGCGTAGTAATAATGGGCCTGAAATACGCAATCGCCCTTGGCGATGAGCTTTCGGTCCATCACAAGATTATCAATCTGCGTCTGCACTGCCTCCTCATCCACGCCAAGCAGCGTAGCAGCGGCAGGGCAGAGCTTATCCATGGGCAGAAAAACATGCCCCTCGAGGGTTGCCTGCTGTAACACGTAGGTCACGCCGCAGCGGATGCGATAGTCGGAATCCGCCCGAATGCCGACCTTCGCCGCGATGTCATCCGCGATCTTAAAGCCGATGCCATGCACGTCCTCCGAGAGCTGATATGGGTTCTCACGCAGAATGCGATAGGTATCTGCCTGATACTTTTCATAGATTTTTACGGCCATGCGGTTCGAGATGCCAAAGCCCGAAAGGTACACCAGTGCCTCCCGCAGGTCCCGCTTTTCCTCCACCTGCACGGCGATGGCCTGCGCCATGCGCAGACTGATCCCCTTGATCTCGGCGAGGCGTTCCGGCTCCTCCTCGATGATGCGGAAGGTATCCTCGCGGAATTTCTTCACGATCCTAGCGGCAAGCGCCTCACCAACGCCCTTAATGGCGCCAGAGCCAAGATACCGCTCCATGGAGGCCACGTCCGTCGGCATCACTACGGCATATTCCGAGATGCGAAACTGCTTTCCATAGGTTGGGTGCATCTCATATTCTCCCTGGGCCTCGATGCTCTCTCCCTGAGAGATCCCCATGCAAAAGCCCACGCAGATCTGCTCTTTTTCATCCACCAAAACACGGAGCACGCAGTATCCGTTCTCCTCATTTTGGAACATAATGCGATCCACGTATCCCTTCAGACTTTCCACGCCATTTCCTCCAAATCAAATAACAAGTGACGCATTTGTCACTTTCTGGTTTTCCTATCAAGTATGAGATCAGCTTCCGGGAAACCCGGAACAGAAAAAAGATTGCGCTTAGATTTCAAAAGCCCGAGTGCAGGGCGGACCGCCTTGCACTCCAGGCTTATTCTCAGAAGATTTAGGGTTCTCTGTAATTCGACAAAAACTCGATGTACTTTCCGGTACCGATGGCAACTGCCGTCATGGGATCCTCTGCGGTCATGCAGTTGATGCCGGTTCTCTCGGAGATCAGCTCCTCGAGACCGCGCAGCAAACTTCCGCCGCCAGTAAGGACAATGCCGCGATCCGCGATGTCTGCCGCAAGCTCAGGCGGAGTCTTCTCCAAAACGCTGTGGATCGTCTCCACGATCTGCGCCGTCGCTTCCTTCAGGGCTTCCTCCATCTCCTCGGAGGATACGTTGACCGTCTTCGGAAGACCAGTCACGAGATTTCGTCCGCGCACGTCCATGTAATCGGGCTCGGGACGCTTATAGCAGGAACCAATCTTGATCTTCATGTCCTCAGCGGTTCTCTCACCGATGAGGAGGTTATGCTTCTTTCTCATGTAACGAACGATGGCTTCGTCGAAGTCGTCGCCCGCGATCTTAATGGAGGCGCTGACAACCGTTCCGCCAAGGGAAATGACGGCAATGTCAGAAGTACCGCCGCCGATGTCCACGATCATGTTGCCGCAGGGCTTCGAAATGTCGATGCCCGCACCGATCGCAGCTGCGATGGGCTCCTCAATGATGGAAACCTCCTTCGCGCCGGTCTGATAGGTTGCATCCTCCACGGCCTTCTTCTCCACTTCCGTTACGCCGCTAGGTACGCAGACCGCGATGCGGGGACGGCGGAAGGTCTTTTTGCCGAGGGCCTTTTGGATAAAATATTTCATCATTTTTTCCGTCACGGTGTAATCTGAGATCACGCCCTGACGAAGAGGTCTGACTGCCACGATGTTGCCGGGGGTTCTTCCGAGCATCAGACGGGCGTCCTCGCCGATCGCCTTGATCTTATTGGTGTCCCGATCGAAGGCCACTACGGAGGGCTCCTTTAATACCACGCCCTTCCCCCTGATATATACAAGAATGCTTGCCGTTCCAAGGTCAATGCCGATATCCGTACCTTGCATTTTAAAACTCCTTTATACTAACAAAAACCAAATCTCCAAGTCTCATGCGCAATCCATTATAACTGAATTTCACCGATTTTCAAAGAGGTACTTTCAAAATTTTGAAAAAATTTAGAATTCCCCTTAATCCTCGCCGCGGTGGCGATAATAGCGTCCATGGCGTCTGCCCTTGCCATGACTGTCCTGCATTTTCTGGGCATGCTCCTTTTCGCGCCTGCCCTCGCGCATCTTCTTCGCATAGTCCGTTTCGCCCGCACTCCTGCGCGCCTTGATCTCCGCATAGCAGTTGTCGCACATGCGTGAGGTACTGGAGAAATCGATGGGTGCGCCGCAGTATTGGCACTTGCGGATGAAAACGTTCTTGTCCTTGGAAAGGAGGCGCATGATCGTCTCCTCCGTCTTCTCGCGCTCCTTGTCGAGGCGCTCCTGCTCGATCACCTTGCCCATGCGGATGGAGAATTGATAATACAGGTCGAGCAGCTTGTAGAAGGTCTCGTACTTATGCAGTCCGATGTCCGTGCACATGATCAGCGCAGGGAAATGGAGGCTGACGTCCGCCGTGTAGGTCTTACAGTAATAGAGCCAAAGCTCCACGATGTCGCGATTTTTGATGTCGATGGAGCAGGTCAGCATGCGGTAGAGCTGATGCTTATCGTCGAAGCCGTCGATCTCCTTACGGTCCTTATAGGCGCGCTCATAGAGGAAAAGCACTTCCTCGATACTGATCTTTTCGAAGGGCGGCTGCGTCTCCACGGACTTCCAGATCTTCAGGATGGCGTCAAGCGGCTCGTCCATGTCCAGAAGCACCTGCGGGAAGCCAAGGCTGACGGACTCCACCTCTTTTTCCTTCTTCGGGAAGTTCTCCTTGATGAAATTCAGGTTGTCCTCGCCAACCGCATTGATATAACCCACGTCATAAATGCCAAAACGGCCTGCGCGGCCCGCGATCTGGTGGATCGTCTCCACCGTCAGCGGCCCAGTCTCCTTGCCGTCAAATTTCGTTGTCTGTGCAAAGACAATTCTGCGCACGGGTAAATTCAGGCCCATGCCGATCGCGTCCGTGGACACCACCACCTTGGTTTGGTGCGTCGTGAACAGATGGATCTGGCGGCGTCTGATCTCGGGTGGAAGGCTGCCGTAGATCACGCTGGCCTTGATGCCGCCATCCTCCAGTCTCCCCGCGATGTCCAAAACGGCGCGCTTACTGAAGGCGATGATGGCATCCCCCTCCTGTACGTCGTCCGGAAAGACAAAGGGTACGTCCTCGCAGCGAAGCGGCGTCTTTCTCTCGTATACGTGCGTCTCCTCCGTGTCGCCGCACAGGGAGATCAGGTGCTTGACCACCTTCTCCGCCGCAGGGCTCATGCAGATATGGATCTCCTTGGCCTGCACGCCAAGGATCGCGCGGGTCCAGGAATGCCCTCTGTCAGGATCCGTGATCATCTGCGCCTCATCAATGACAGCCACGTCATATTCCTGCTCGATGTCGAGCATTTCGATGGTGGAGGCGGTGATGAAGGAATTCTCCGTATAGATCCTCTCCTCGCCGGTCAGCATGGTACAGGGAATCCCGGCGTCATTCATCTTCTCATAAACTTCCAGTGCGAGAAGTCTAAGCGGTCCCAAGTACACGCCGTTCATGGCCTGCTTGAGGCTCTCGAGCGCGTGATAGGTCTTGCCGCAATTGGTCGGTCCGACGTGCAGCACGAAATGCCGCTGCATCTCCAGGGCTTTTGGGAACTCCGTCTCGGGGCGGGTCGGTACCATGCCGATGATCTGGCTGCGAATACCGCTCTCCGCGCTGTTTTTCGCCATGTTTTTTAGAGACTTTTGGCAAATGTCATACGGATGCTCGTCGCGCACGTAATCCAAAAACTTCGCCGTCACGAGTTCCTGCTCCTCGGGCTTCATGCCGAGAAGATCAAGGCGCACCAGCTCCGGCAGGATCATGTCGCGCAGCTTCATGACTGCGAACTGGTTGTCCGACTGGAAGGTATAATAGGCCATCGTACGCACCATGCGGTGATATTCATCGAGATGGGCCTGGCTGATCTTCGGGTTTTTGCATTCCTTCAGCTCCTTGTAAAGCCGGTCCATGCGCTGAACGAAGTTCTTCTTCCCGTCGTTGTTCTTCTTTTTCATGCTTTTGGCGCAGTCCCGGTATTGCGTAAAATAGAACTGCACCAGCTTTTCGCTCTGTATCATAAAATCTCCATCCGTGGTTTCTTTTGGGGCGTTTCGGCTTTACTTTCCAGCCTTTTTCAGGGCCTTCGCGCGCTCGAGCATCTTCTTTACGTAAAGCCCGGTGTAGGACTTCTTGTTCTTTACGATCTCCTCCGGCGTCCCTTCCGCGATCACGGTGCCGCCACGGTCTCCGCCTTCAGGGCCCATGTCGATAATGTAATCCGCCGTCTTGATCACGTCAAGATTATGTTCGATCACGACCACGGTATTTCCGCCATCCGCCAAGCGGTGCAGAATCTCCACCAGCTTATGTACGTCCGCGAAATGCAGGCCCGTCGTGGGCTCATCGAGAATGTAGATCGTCTTTCCCGTGCTTCTCTTCGAAAGCTCCGTGGCAAGCTTAATACGCTGCGCCTCGCCTCCCGAAAGCTCCGTGGAGGGCTGTCCCAGCTTCACGTAACCAAGGCCCACATCGTACAGGGTCTGGATCTTATTGCGGATGGAGGGCATGTTCTCGAAGAAGGTCAGGCCCTCCTCCACCGTCATGTCGAGCACGTCGAAAATGCTCTTGCCCTTGTATTTACAATCCAATGTCTCGCGGTTGTAGCGCTTACCGCCGCAGACCTCGCAGGGCACGTACACGTCAGGCAGGAAGTGCATTTCAATCTTGATGATACCGTCGCCGCTACAGGCTTCGCAGCGTCCGCCCTTGACGTTAAAGGAGAATCTCCCCTTGGTGTAACCCTTGGCCTTCGCGTCCGCCGTGGAGGCAAACAGGTCGCGGATCTGGTCGAAGACGCCCGTGTAGGTCGCGGGATTCGAGCGGGGCGTTCTGCCGATGGGCGACTGGTCGATGGCAATGACCTTGTCGAGCTGCTCTTCGCCCTCGATGCACTGGTGTTTTCCAGGAAGCGTCCGCGCACGGTTTAAGTCCTTCGCCAGGCGCTTGTACAAAATCTCATTGACAAGGGAACTCTTGCCAGAACCTGACACGCCTGTCACACAGGTCATGATCCCAAGTGGGATCCGTACGTCGATGCCCTTGAGGTTATGCTCTTGCGCGTTCTTCACCGTGATCCAGCCCGTGGGTGTTCTTCGCTTATCCGGCACGGGGATCGACTTTTTTCCAGAGAGATACTGGCCGGTCACCGATTCCTCGACCTGCATGATCTCCTCCGCGGTACCCTGGGCGATCACCTCGCCGCCGTGGGAACCGGCGCCCGGTCCAATGTCCACGATGTGATCCGCCGCGAGCATCGTATCCTCGTCATGCTCTACGACGATCAGCGTATTACCGAGATCGCGCAAATTCTTTAGCGTATTGAGAAGCTTATCGTTGTCCCTCTGGTGCAGGCCAATGCTGGGCTCGTCCAAAATGTAGCATACGCCCATGAGACCCGACCCGATCTGCGTCGCCAGTCGAATGCGCTGTGCCTCGCCGCCGGAAAGGCTTCCCGTCGCCCTGGACAGGGACAGATACTCCAGGCCTACGTCAACGAGGAACCCTACGCGAGCGCGGATCTCCTTCAGGACGCGCTTGCCGATAAATTCCTGCTGACTGGTCAGCTGCATTTCCGAGAGGAACTTCTGCAGCTGCAAAACTGACAGGTTCGTCACTTCATAGATGTTCTTGTCACAAACCGTGACGGCCAGAGACTCCTTCTTCAGGCGCATGCCCTGACATTCCTTACAGGGCGTGATGCGCATGAAGGTCTCGTACTCCTGCTTCATGCTCTCGGAGAAGGTTTCCTTGTATCTTCTCTCCATGTTTTTGATCAGGCCCTCGAACGCCGTGGGATAAATGCCGCGGCCTCTCTGGCCCTCATAGTACACGTCAACGGTTTTTCCGTTGGTACCGTGCACCAAAATGTCCTTCACCTTCTGCGGGTATTTCTCAAAGGGAGTGTCCAGGTCGAACTTATACTCCTTGCAAAGCGCCGTCAGTAGCGCGTTGGTAAAGCTTCCCTTGTCCGCGCAGGACTGCCAGCCAAGAGCGGCAATGGCACCCTCCCTGATTGAAAGCGTCTGGTCGGGAATGAGCAGGTCGATGTCAAATTCCATCTTGTAGCCCAGGCCAAAGCATTCCGGGCAGGCGCCGAAGGGATTGTTGAAGGAAAAGCTTCGCGGCTCGATCTCGCCGATACTGACGCCGCAATCCGGGCAGGCGAAATTTTGGCTAAAGCTCAGGGGTTCGCCGCCGATCACGTCCACCTCCAGAAGACCGTCCGCCAAATTCAAGACGCTCTCCACGGAGTCCGAAAGTCTTCTTTCGATGCCAGGCTTTACCACAAGTCGGTCCACAACGATCTCAATGTTGTGCTTGATATTCTTGTCGAGCTTAATCTCTTCAGTGAGCTCATAGAGGTTCCCGTCCACGCGAACGCGCACGTAACCGCTTTTGCTCGCTCTCTCCAGCACCTTTTCATGCTGACCCTTGCGGCCGCGTACAACCGGGGCCAAGAGCTGTAACTTCGTACCTTCCGGCAATGTCATGATCTGATCCACCATCTGATCCACGGTCTGCCGCGCGATCACCCTGCCGCAGTTTGGGCAGTGGGGCGTGCCAATTCTCGCATACAATAATCTAAAATAATCATAGATTTCCGTTACGGTTCCCACCGTCGAACGGGGATTTCGGTTGGTTGATTTCTGGTCGATGGAGATTGCGGGCGACAGTCCGTCAATCCGCTCTACGTCAGGCTTTTCCATCTGTCCAAGGAACTGCCTTGCGTAGGAAGACAACGACTCCATGTAGCGCCTCTGCCCCTCCGCATAGATCGTGTCAAACGCCAGGGATGATTTTCCAGAACCTGACATTCCTGTCAGAACCACCAACTTGTTTCTCGGTATGTTTACGTCAATATTCTTTAAGTTATGCTCCCTTGCGCCGCGGATCTTGATATAGTCCCGCGCATCGAATTTCGGAAGCGCCTTGTTTTCACTTGCCATGTTTTACTCCACTTTTGTCTAGTCTTCTGTTTTTTCCTCTTCCTGTCCGCTCGCATTGTCCCTATTGACCCGTGAAAGAATTACGTCGTAGATCAAGTACAGTTCCTGTACGGAATTCTCTAGGAAATAGTAGTGTCCCACGTAAGGAACCAGCAGCACCAGGATCATGATCATAAGTAGTAGCGCCCACAGATTTGTCGTCGAAAGAAGCGTTGCCAGACAGATGATCTCCATCACTGCAAATAGTGCCGTCACAATAAGGTGGATGAGTCTCTCATGCTGATAAAACTGGATCTTCACCAAATGCTTTGCGGCTTCCTCTGCCCAGTTTGTTCCAGGCTTGTCCTCCGTCAGGATCCATTTGATCGCCTTCATATAGTCTTGAATCTGTTTTTTCATCTCTGTATCCTCCTGAAACTATCTGTCGCGAAGATGCTTTTTCAGCTCGATCATCTGATCGCGCAGCGTTGCCGCCGTCTCGAAATCGAGGTCTGCCGCAGCGCGCTGCATCTTCTTTTGCACTTCTCCAATGAGCTTCTCCAGCTCCTTCTTGTCCATGGATTCCGGATCCTTTTCGAACCGCTGCTCCTCCTTGGCCACCTTCTTCGAGATGCTGATCAGGTCGCGCACCGCTTTCTTGATCGTCTGCGGCGTGATCCCATTCGCGTCGTTATAGGCCTGCTGGATGCGGCGACGACGGTTTGTCTCGTCGATGGCCGTCCGCATGGAATCCGTGATCGTATCCGCGTACATGACAACATGCCCCTCTGCATTACGCGCGGCACGTCCGATGGTCTGGATCAGGGAAGTACCGCTTCGAAGAAAGCCCTCCTTATCCGCGTCGAGGATCGCCACCAAAGAAATCTCCGGAATGTCCAGGCCCTCTCTTAAGAGGTTGATGCCGACCAGTACGTCAAACACGTCGAGTCGCATGTCGCGGATGATCTCCGCACGTTCCAGCGTGTCGATGTCCGAGTGCAGGTACTTGACGCGCACGCCGACATCCTTCAGATAGTCCGTCAGGTCCTCCGCCATGCGCTTGGTCAGGGTCGTCACCAGCACCTTGTTGTGCTTTGCAACTTCCTTGTTGATCTCGCCGAGAAGGTCGTCGATCTGCCCTTCCACGGGGCGTACGAAAACCTCCGGATCAAGCAGTCCGGTGGGACGGATGATCTGCTCCGTCCGCAGGAGCTCATGTTCCTCCTCATACTTTGCAGGTGTTGCAGACACAAAGAGCATCTGGTCAATGTGATCTTCAAATTCCTGGAAGTTTAGGGGCCTGTTATCAAGGGCTGACGGCAGGCGGAACCCGTAATCCACGAGGGTCGTCTTACGCGAGCGGTCGCCCGAATACATCGCGCCAATCTGTGGGATCGTCATGTGGGACTCGTCGATGATGATCAGGAAATCATCTGGGAAGAAGTCCATCAGCGTCATGGGCGGTGCGCCAGGCGCGGAACCCACAAGGTGCCTCGAATAATTCTCGATGCCGGAGCAAAAGCCCGTCTCACGCAACATCTCCACGTCAAAGTTCGTACGCTCTGCAATGCGCTGCGCCTCAATGAGTTTGTCCTCGCTCTTAAAATACTTGACGCGCTCCTCCAGCTCTTTTTCGATGTTGTCGCAGGCGATCTTGATC
>JAFPRF010000226.1 GCA_017400965.1 Lachnospiraceae bacterium | reverse complement strand
CACGGGGTTCTTCGGAGCTTTCGGCGTCCTCGGAATCCTCGGCTTCTGAGATTTCTGAGCTTTCCGTCACTATTTGATTGTCACTATCGCTTTCCCCAGCCTTGGGTGCTTGGACTTTCTGAGGCTTGGTCGCCTCTTGTTGCTGTCTTGGAACGGACTGGTAAACCTTCGTCTGTTCGACGCCGATCTTGCTTCCCGTCTCTACGCCGGGAACCTCCGAAGACGCCATTTGCGCCGTCTCCTCTGGTACCGCCCGTCCACAGCCCGCCATGCAAACGGTCACAAGGCAAAAGCATATGAACAGTTTCAATTTCTTCATGAAATGAAGTACTCCTTCACGCCTCTTGCGAGACTATTGACATTTTACCCGATTGCCCCCATCTTGTCAAATTTATCGCTCCAAAAAAGGCAGGGCGTCGTTGCCGTCCTGCCTTTGCTTGCTGTCTTTTGATACTTATGATTATCTCTGTACTCTTCCGGATGCGTCGCCGCCGCAAAGGGTCTCAACTTCCTTTCTGGAAGCGCAGTTGAAGTCGCCAGGGATGGTGTGCTTCAGTGCGGATGCTGCCACGCCAAACTCGAGCGCAGACTTGAAATCCTTGCCATCGAGCATGCCGCAGATCACGCCGCCTGCGAAGGAGTCGCCGCCGCCCACGCGGTCAACGATGGGATGGATGCTGTACTCTTTGGAGTGATAGAACTCCTTGGTATCTCTGGAGTAGATGCATGCGGACCAGCCGTTGTCAGATGCGGAATGACTTACGCGCAGGGAGGAGATGCAGTACTCGAAGTTGTAATCTGCAACCATCTGCTCGAAGATGGACTTGTAGCCAGCGAGCTCAAGGTCACCGCTCGTTACGTCGGTGTTGCCGGGCTTGTAGCCAAGAACCAGTTCAGCGTCCTCTTCGTTTCCGATGCAAACGTCAACGTACTTCATGAGGTTCTTCATGACTCTCTGTGCCTTCTCGGAGGTCCAGAGCTTCTTTCTGAAATTGAGGTCAACGGATACCTTAACGCCAGCCTTCTTTGCTGCGATAAGGGCCTTCTCGGTCAGCTCTGCTGCTGCGTCGCTGATGGCGGGAGTGATTCCGGTGAAGTGGAACCAGTCTGCATCCTTGAAGATGTCAGCGAAGTCGAAGTCTGCCTCGGTTGCGGTAGAAATGGAGGAATGTGCTCTGTCATAAACGACCTTGGAGGGTCTCATGGAGCAGCCGCTCTCCAGATAGTAGATGCCGAGTCTCTCTCCGCATCTGGCGATGTGCTTGGTACCAACGTTGTACTTTCTGAGTGCAGCAACTGCGCACTCACCGATCTCGTTGTTAGGAACAGCGGTCACGAACTCTGCGTCATGGCCATAATTCGCCAAAGACACTGCTACGTTGGCTTCGCCGCCGCCATAATTTACGTCAAACTCGTCTGCCTGAATAAACTTCTCAAAATTCGGGGTGGACAGTCTCAGCATGATCTCACCCATAGTAATAACTTTAGCCATTGTAATATCCTCCTAAAAATTGGTTGCCCTCGGGGCTTGGTTGGGAAAGTCTTTCCACTAACCATTCGACCTGGAAAGCCTTTCCCACCCGTCCCCTCGAGGTATCGAAAGCTTTCATTTGCGTATTTATTTCTGTACCAGATGAACTGCGAAACCGCCGATTTGTTCTTTCAAATAGATGGCTTTGTACTTGCCTTTTTCATCTCTCTTGGGCTCTTCAAATTCTACGCCAAGGACGGTCTGCATGTAGTTGACTGCACGCTCGATGTAGTTGGTGCGGATGGCGATGTGGCCGTTAGCGCCCTTGAAGGGGGTCTTCATCACTTCGACTGCGGTGCCGGCGAAGATGGAGCTGTTGCCGATCTTGGCGGGCATGCCAAAGAGGAATGCGAAGCGGTTCGCGATCTTGAGGGCCTCTTCTTCGTTTGCGCCGTTGATCCCAACGTGTGCCAGCTCGAAGCCAAGCATGGTCTGCACTGCCTCGCGGGTCAGCTGCTCGATCTTATCCCACTCCCCTGCGTTGATGAGGTCGCCAGGTACCATCCAGGAACCACCGCATGCGATGATCTTCGGGAAGTCAAGGTAAGAGGTGAGGTTCTTTGCATTGATGCCACCGGTGGGCATGAATTTCATGTTTACGTAAGGAGCTGCCATGGCCTTGATCTTAGCGAGGCCGCCGGACTGCTCAGCGGGGAAGAACTTTACAACCTCGAGGCCAAGCTCGATAGCCTGCTCGATGTCGCTGGGGCTTGAGGTGCCGGGAGTGATGGGCACGCCCTTCTCTATGCAATATTTCACGGTTTTGGGATTGAGGCCGGGGCTAACGATGAATCTCGCGCCAGCCGCAACTGCCGCATCCACCTGTGCTGCATTGAGCACGGTTCCCGCGCCCACGCACATGTCGGGGAAATTCTCCGTCATGATCTTAATGGCTTCCGCTGCCGCATCCGTGCGGAACGTAACCTCTGCGCAGGGAAGTCCTCCTGCACAAAGTGCCTTCGCCAAAGGCAGTGCATCTTCCGCTCTGTCAATCTTTACGACAGGGACGATGCCGATTTTGCTGATTTGTTCCAAAACCGCTTCCATGTTTCATTCCTTTCCTGAAGCCATCTGGCTTCACTCGCTTTTCTGACGTCATCGTAGTACAAAATGTTTTTTCTGTCCATGCCTTTACAAAAAGTGAGTGATTTTCACATTAATGTAAGGGCTTACATTTTGATTATAGCACACTCGCCTAGGAATGCAAGACCTTTTCATAAAAATCTTCCTCCCTACCTATCTGCGCGCAGAGCGGAGCTGGCCCCCTTCCGGGAACGGCTCGGCAACCCTACGCGCAGAGTGGGCAGGCACCCTTTCTGGAACGCTCGGACTGCACTAAGTGCTGCCGGCTAATTGTTCCCGAAAGGGGGCCTGCCCGCTCTTGCGCTTACGTAACTAGCTGACCAAAGAATTATGTTTCAGTGTTGTTATCAGTTTGATCTTTTTGTGGTTCGATTTCAGAATCAGGTGTAGTGATTTCAACTATTTCAAGAGATTCACTCTCCGGTTCTGCTGGTGTTTCCTCCACGATTGCTTTCTTCCTATGCTTTTTGAGCCATGGGATCAGGCCGTAGCAGAACGCTGCAACGAAGAGGCTGGCGATGGTGCCTAGGATGCCGATCTTCTTGCCGGTGGGGACGTAGGAAAGCTCGATGTCGTAGTCGCCGGGTTCGAGGTCGAGGGCAAGGAAGGCTTCGCCGAAGGTTACGGGCTCGGTCTTCTGGCCGTTGACAAGGATGGCCCAGCCTTTTTCGTAAGGGATGCTCATGACAAGGCGTCCAGCCTCGGTGAGGGACAGCTTACCGGAAACATGGGTGTTGTCCACGTGCACGTCAGTCATGGTCTGCTTGCCGATGACGTCGAGGGCCTGGGTCATGAGGTCCATGTTGAGTTTGTATACGTTGACGGTGATCTTCGGGGAATCGTCCTTGGAATCATCGTTGGTGAAGGTGATGGTCTGGCCCTCGGTGAGGTCGCCAACGTACATGATGCAGTCCTTCTTGAGGTCCTTAAAGTGCACCTCTGCGGGGCTAGCGCCAGTCATCTTGATCTTTGAGGTGCCGTAACTGGTCACGGCGGCGTAGTAGATGCCATCTTCCTTCGCGGTAAAGAGAACGTCGTCGCCATCCTGCTCAGACTTGATCTTTCTCAGCATGATGCCTTCGATGCCGAGCATGTTCACCATCTCGTTTTGGAGGGAAATGCCCTTATCCTTCATGTCCTCGGGAATGTCGAATTCCTTGGGAAGTACATAGCCAAAGGGCAATTGGTAGGTCGCTTCGTAGAGGTAGATGCCGCCCTCTTCGTCCTTGATCGTCCAAAGTTCGTTCTCGTACTCGTCGGTCTCGGCGAATAAATATCCCACGTTCAACAGCGCGGAAGTGAAGGGTGTTGCACCGTCATAGCCATAGTAAACCTTACTGTGCTGCATGCCAAAGCGGGTATAGAAGTCCATGACAAGGGAGTTCATGGTAGAGGAAAAGACGGAGGCTGACGGGAAGCCCGCGAGTACGGCGTCATTCTTGGTCTTTCGGGTGAATTTCTCGAATCTCTGGAAGCCTTCCTCCCCGCGATTTCTTTCGTAAAGCGCCTTGTAGTCGGTCAGGTGTTTTAAGTAGGCCGCTCGGTCCACGGTGCCAACGCTGGTGTAGGCCATGTTGACGGCGGTCTCCGCCAAAACGGCAAGGAAAAGGATGGTCGTCGCGAACATCAGCGAAATCTTCTTATTCTTCCCGCCCTATGATTTGCATCGTTCTCGAGAATGACAGAATCGAGGTCACTCAAATTCTCCACTAACACACCAACAAAGGGCGACAAGTCGCCACTGAT
>JAFPRF010000225.1 GCA_017400965.1 Lachnospiraceae bacterium | reverse complement strand
GAGAGCAGGGATTATTACTGCGAAGTCATCGTGGATGAAGCGGCGAAGATGAACCAGATCGTGCAGAAGCTCATGACGCTGAACCAGCTGGAGTTTGGACGTGAAGTGGCACAGATGGAGAGATTCGAACTGACTTCGTTAATCCGGAATGCCTTGTCGCAGTCAGAGATTTTAGCGCAAAAGAACGGGATCAAGATAGAACTGTCGGCTGCAGAGGAAGTACATGTTTGGGCGGATGCGTTCATGACGGAGGAAGTGTTCCAAAATTACCTGTCGAACGCGATCCATTATTGCAGTGGCGAAAAGAAGATCAAGATCAGCGTGGAGCACAAAGAGGATACGGTGCACATCAGCGTGTTCAATACGGGAGCGCCCATACCTGAGGAATCGTTGCCACTGCTGTGGGATAAGTTTTATAAGGTGGATAAGGCGAGAACCCGCGAATACGGCGGAAGCGGCGTAGGACTGTCCATTGTGAAGGCCATGATGGAGTCCATGAATCAGGGATATGGCGTTTTGAATGAGGCGGACGGCGTGACCTTCTGGTTTGAACTGGAATGCGCCGATCGTAAGAGTGAAGGATAATATGCAGGAAATTTTATTAGAAGAAACGGTGAACGTGATCCTCGTAGGCGTGAATCTTGTCGAGCGCGAGGAGGACTTTGACCGTTCCATGAAGGAACTAAAGAGCCTGGCCGAGGCGTGCGGTAAAAAGACCGTGGGGATCGTGACCCAAAACATGGAGAGCGTGAACCAGGGCTTTTACGTGGGCACGGGCAAGGTGAAGGAGATTAAAGAACTGGCAGTCATGATGGAGGCGCAGGAGGTCATTTTTGATGACGCACTGTCGCCGTCGCAGATGCGAAATTTAGGTAAGGAAATCGATCTGCCAATTTTGGACAGGACGAATTTGATCCTGGATATCTTTGCGCTGCGCGCGAAAAGCCGCGAGGCAAAGCTTCAGGTGGAGTCCGCGAGATTGCAATACATGTTGCCGAGGCTCATTGGCATGAGAGAGCAGCTCGGGCGTCAGGGCGGCGCCAGCGGAAGTCTTTCCAATAAAGGTGCCGGCGAAACAAAGCTGGAGCTCGATCGCAGAAGGATCGAACATCGCATCAGTGAACTGCGAAAGGAACTGACGGAAATCGAGAGCAGCCGAGAGACCATGCGTAAGCGCAGGGATGATTCTCATCTGCCGCAGGTGGCGCTGATCGGCTATACGAATGCGGGGAAGTCGACCATCATGAACCGCATGCTCGGAAGGTACGGCGCAAAGAAGGAAAAGACGGTGCTGGAAATGAACATGTTGTTCGCAACTTTGGATACGACAGTGCGCAGCATGGAATTCCCGGATCATCGATCGTTCTTATTATCCGATACGGTTGGTTTTATCCATAAGTTGCCGACGGATCTCGTCAAGGCCTTTCGCTCGACCTTGGATGAAGTGAAGTATGCGGATCTGCTTTTGCATGTGGTGGACTATTCCGATGAGAACCATAAAAAGCACATGGAAGTAACGCAGAAGACCCTTCGCGAGATCGGTGCGGGCGCAATACCGCAGATCATCGTCTATAATAAGGCGGATCTGGTTGGGCTGTCAGATCTGCCGAGGATCGTGGACAATAAGATCTTTATGGCTGCGGCACCAGAAGTAGGGATCGCTGAGCTGGCAGAACTTGTGCGGAATACCTTGTATGCCGGAAATGAAGAATGTACCTTTCTGTTCCCTTATGAGAAGGGCGGCGAAGCTTCACGGCTGATGGAGATCGCTAACGTAGCCAGCACGGAATATCTGCCAGAGGGAATTCGCATCAAGGCGAGCTGCACGAAGAGAGAAGTGATGCGATATTCAGAATTTGCAACTATTCAGAGCCATGCACGAAAATGATGTTTCATGCTTGCATGAAAAACATCATTTTCGTATATGGCGAGATACCCACATGAACAAAAATGTCGTGCCTTTTACGACATTTTGTGAATGGGGGTCTGAATAGTTATCTAAATTATCAACAAAACTTTAAATTAAATATGCAATTGACAATATTTGCCTGAATTTACAAAATCAAACACTTTCGCACGGTAGCGCGATACACGAAAAAGCCTTGGAAAATGGGCTTTCTTGCGTGTTAGAAGAAATTGTGAGCTTTTTTGAAAAAATTTTCAAATTAGGTGTTGACAAGTGAAACGCTTAGTGCTAGAATCAGTTTCGTTGCTGAGGCAGACAGATAGCCAAAGCGGAAGAAAATAGCACCTGAAAACATCGAAAAATGACTTCGAAAAAAAGTTAAAAAAGATGTTGACAAGCAAAAAGTTCCGTGGTATATTGGTTAAGCTGTCGCAAGGAAATATGACAGCAACGCAAGGCAAAAGCCTTGCACCAGCACCTTGATAAGTAAACAACAATGCAACCTCGAAAATTCCAGAGAAAAAGGCTTTTAGGAAGCCTGATCTTCTGAATTTCAGAGAACGAATACCTAAAACAAAAACAGTAAAAGCCAGATTAACAATTCGTTGATCCGTGCTTGGAAAAAACTTTTATTGAGAGTTTGATCCTGGCTCAGGATGAACG
>JAFPRF010000224.1 GCA_017400965.1 Lachnospiraceae bacterium | reverse complement strand
GGTTTGACGATGATAGGCCACTCGTAGAAGGGTGACGCAAAGTAGTGTTGTGCCACAAGGTTAGAGTGGTAGGAGTACATGGATTCTTGGTTTTTGATGGCGCGGATGATGAGGCCATTTCCTTCGTTGTCGCGGAAGGGGATGTAGCTAAGAACATAGATGACCAAGGGGACGAGGACGAAGAAGAGAACGCACCACAGGAGGACCTTGATCATGCGTTTGCCGAGGGGCTCGCGGAAGAAGGTCTTAAGGGTTACTGGAACAATTGATTTTTTATTGGTGCTCTTTACGAGGATGCGGCCCATGTGAAGGAAGAAGAGGATGCCCATGCCGAGGCCAGCGTAGACGCCGGTCCATTTACAGGCGACGCCAAGGCCCATGGTAGTGCCGCAGAGGGCAAGAACGGTCAGTAATTTTTTGAGGGAGGCAGAGGCGAAGTCTGCGGTCAAAAACTGGAAGAGGTAGTAGTACATAAGGAGTACGAAGAAGACGACGTAAACGTCGATTGTTGCGATGCGGGTCTGGGTAAAGTGCATGAAATCAAAGGCAAAGATAAAGGTGGTAAGGGCCGTTGCGGGGGTATCACCGGTCAGTTTCTTTGCGAAGAGGTAGAGGATGGGAAGCATGGCAATACCAAAGAGGGTGCCGATGATGCGCCATCCAAAGGGGTTCATGCCAAAAATGAGGACGCCGATTGAGATGAAGATTTTTCCAAGCGGCGGGTGGGTATTCTCATAGCTGCGCATGCCGTGGAGGAATTCGTAGGCTGTGCGAGCGTGGTAGATTTCGTCGAAATATGTGCTATTGCGGAAGCTGTAGTTCTCGGGACGAAGGGAGGCTTCGTCGAAAAGCTCGGGGTATGTAGAGGCATTTTCGGGAAGTACGGTATTGCCGTTTTTGTCGGTAAAGACGAGTTCGATGAGGCGCGCCTCGTTGCTCTGAAGGGTCATGGAAAGGGTTTTGACCTCAGCTCCCAGGGAAACATCCTTCCAGCAAAAGACGGTATCGAATTTGAGCTTTTTGCCAGTAAGCTGGGTACCGTCCTTCTTTTCGGCTTGGAGCGTAAAGGAAGGATTGTGGATTGGTGCAATGTAATAGGTGATGGTAGTGACTTCAGTAGGGAAGGTGAGGTCAATACAATCGCCTTTTTTCATCTCATAAACGCTCTCGGGAGCCTCTCTGTCACCGAGGTCGCGAAGCGCAAAGCAGGAGTAAAGCAGGGTGATGAAGATCATGAGCAAAAGGTCGACGCGGGTCATGCGAAGGCTGTCAGGACGGAGCCTTAGTGCACTCTGGGAGGTGCGAAAGACCTTGGATTCGCGTACCAGTGCAATTTCTTTTTTCATTTGGAGCTGTATCATCAGTAGGTAAAAGCAGAGAGCACATACAACCATGAAGATGCCAGCGAATTTAATTCCAGGGTCGTCAGAGGCATGGCCCTTGGTGTCAAAGAAAAATAGGACGTTTCCTGCGTTGTAGAGATGCAGGAGTGTGATCATGAGAAAGACGCCGGGATAGCCAAATCTAAGAGCGGAGGATAGGTAGCCTGCCGCGTTTTTATCTTTATCAGAGGCCGGGATCGAATTGATCTGGCGGGAACTAAAACCAATAAAGCCCATGAGCGCAAGAGGAATAAAGGGATAGAGGTATCGCTCGTGCATGCGTACGGAGAAGGTGAACATGCTCAGGATTAAGAAGGCGCCAACGACATAGTGCTTCTCTGGAAGATTTCCAAGGCGAAGGCCTAAAACGATCGCAAATGCAGCGGTAAGGACGATCGCAATATAGCCCCATGCGGTGCATTGGAGACCACAGAAGGTAAGTTCCTGGCTCTTCCAGTTCATGCCCATACCAGCCCAGAAGTTGTAGCCATTGACAGAAGCGTAGGGGTAGGAACCCAAGGTATCAAGGTATTGGGAAAGAACGTTTTCAAGACCAAAGGGCATGGAGAGCAAAACCATGACCAGTAAGGTCAAAAGTCCATAGCCAACGGCTTTCGTGAACATCTGCATGGAAAAACTGCCGCGAAATACGTAATGGATCACGCCGACGATCATGACGGGGGCGAAGATCAGCATTTGGGGCTTCATGAGAACACCGAGTTCAAAGAGCAACATGGAGGGAAGCAGCTGCATTTTCTCCAAAAAAAGGATGGAAAGTAGTAAGAACAGGGTAAATACGGAATCTACCTGGCCCCAAAGGCAGCTGTTGAGTAAGACAACGGGTTGGAACAAATACAGGGCAGAAAGGCAAATGGTCGAGGATAGACCGATGCGCTTTCGGCCAACGCGGTAGATCAGGTATCCGATCGCCATGTCAGCGAGGATCGCTGGCGTTTTGATCAAAAGGAGGTGCAGGGTGCTTCCGTAGGTGATGCCAAGGACGTGCCGAAGGAGGCTGACGGTAAACAAAACATAAAGATAAAGAGGTGGATAGTCGGAGAAATAATCGGGCGAGTAAAAATTCGCCGGCCCAAGGGTATAGATGCGCTCCGACCAACTCATAAAGCAATTGACGTCAGTTTCAAAGCCATAGTAGGTTACGGAAAGCACGATGCGAAGGACGAATGCCAGTAAGAATAACAAAGGCACCGTAAATTTTCCAACGTCTTTTTTCTCGCCTTGCAAGCGGTTCATGGCAACTTTCCATAGGGCGATCATGAAGAAAAAGCTAAGTACGATCCAGATGTGAAGCTGATTCATAAGAGCTCCTTATCAATAAAATGTGATTCCATTTATAGTCAAAAAATGCTATACTTATTATACCAAATCTTAACGAAAAAGGGAAACGGAAATCTATGGCAGATTTTATTCGGTTCGAAAACGTAAGAAAGGTCTATCAGACGGGAGAAGTTGCGATCGAAGCGCTCCGCGACGTGAATTTCACCGTAAAGGAAGGGGAATTCTGCGTCATAGTCGGTGCTTCCGGCGCTGGTAAGACGACAATCCTTAACATTCTAGGCGGCATGGATACGCTAACGGAAGGGCGCGTGCTTCTCGGGGACGCGGAGATTTCGAAATATGATAAAAAACAGCTCACGGCGTACCGAAGATATGACGTGGGTTTTGTATTTCAGTTCTATAATTTGGTGCAAAACCTGACGGCGCTGGAAAACGTGGAGCTTGCGGCGCAGATTTGCAGGAATCCATTGGATGCAGCCGAAGTATTGGATGCCGTTGGCTTAAAGGAGCGCATGGCAAACTTTCCTGCGCAGTTATCCGGCGGCGAACAGCAGCGCGTGGCCATTGCAAGAGCGCTTGCAAAGAACCCGAAGCTCCTTCTTTGTGACGAACCGACGGGAGCGCTGGATTATCAGACGGGTAAGGCCATACTAAAGCTTTTGCAGGATACCTGCAGGCTGATGGGGAAGACGGTGATCGTCATTACGCACAACCAGGCCCTTTGTGCCATGGCAGATCGCATCATCACCGTAAAGAGTGGCACGGTCATTGACGAAAGACTGAACGAAACGCCGGAGAGCGTTGAAAACATTGAATGGTAATCGTTGGAGAGACATATGAAGCATTCCATGCTGTGGAGGTCACTGCTTCGTGAGATCAAGGGGAGTCTTGGAAGATTCCTAGCCATTTTTGCCATTGTGGCACTGGGCGTGGGGCTGTTTTCGGGCCTTAAGATCACGAAGGAGGACTTTCTGCTATCGACAACAAAATATTACCGCGACACCAATTTCTATGATTATCGCATCGTAGGAGAGCTTGGATTCTCGGACAAAGAGGTGGCGCTTTTTGCGGCTTGTAAGGACGTGGAGTCTGCACAGGGCGCTTATTCTTGTGATGCCTATTATCATCAGGAAAATGGTTCGGTACAGGTCGGACGGTTTCACAGCCTTTGCGACGGTGTGAATGAAGTGATCCTGGTGGAGGGCAGAATGCCGCAGGCGCCAGACGAGTGCCTTGCGGATGCATATCAGCTGGGAACGGGTATCGTAGGAAAGAAGATCACGATTGGCGACGAAACTGAAGAACAAAAGACGGAAGACTTGAAGTTTGAAACCTATAAAGTTGTTGGTGCCATTAAATCGCCGCTTTACATTCAATTTGAGCGTGGTAATACTTCCCTTGGAAAAGGTACGGTACAGGCCTTTTTCTATTTGCCGAAGGAAGGATTTGCCCTCGAATATTACACGGAGATTTACGTAAAGTTTCAGCAGGATTTCCTCCTCTATTCCAAGGACTATGAGGATTTCATGGAAGAAAAAGAGAAGGAGTGGACGAAGCTTGCTGACAAGGCTGGTGAGATGCGCTTTGAGGAGCTTCCTGAGCTTGTCGCCCGTGCGGAAGGAAAGCTTTTCAAGAAAAAAGCCCAGGCGCGGCAGGAACTGGAAGAAGCGAAAGTTGCTTTAAACGATGGCCTTGAAAAGCTCATCAATGCGTCAAGTGAGATCAAAAAAGGCAAGCAGGCACTGCTGGACGGCATGGATGAGCTGGAACAGGCAAAAATCGATCTCGAAAATGGCAAAAAAGAAATAGAAGAGAAAGAGCCGCTTCTTGAGAAAGGCAAAAAGGACTACGAAGAAGGCAAGAAAAAGATAGAGGATTCCGAAAAGCTTCTGACAGAAAAGGAACAGGAATACGAGGCCGGAAAAACGAGGCTAGATACGGCACGCATGACACTGCAACTCGGAGAGATGCAATATACGCTGACTCTCGAGAGCCAGATTCAAGAGCAAAAAACTATTGACTCCGAAAATCAGGCGCTTGATACAAGGGAACAGACATTGGCAACTCGCGAGGAGAATGCAAAGCGCCTCGGCGTTTATGAAAGCTATGCTTCTGAATTTGAGAAAGAACGCGCGGACATCCAAAAAAGAAGAGGCGCGCTGCAGGCGCAGACGGCGGACTTAAGTAAGCGATATCTTGAAAATAATGATCTGGGACTTCAGATCGCAAACGGAAAAAAGGAATTCGAAGAAAGCGAAAAGAAGCTTGAAGAGGGCAAAAAGGCCTTGGAAAAGGGCAAAGAAGACCTCTATAAGGCAAAGCAGCAGCTCTTGGATGCAGAAAAGAAGATTGCACAAGGGGAAGAAGAACTAAAGGAAGGCAATCGCAAAATCGAAGAGGGAGAACGAAAGATTGAGGAAGGCGAAAAGCTCATTCGAGAAAAATCCAAAGAATTGGTAGAAGATGATCTAAAGCTTGCCGAAGCAAGGGAAGAATACCTCAAAGGCTTTGGAGAATTCGCAGATGGAAAGAAAGACTACGACGAGGAAGTCGCCAAGGCGGAAGAAAGTATCCAGAAGATCAAATCCAAAATCACGGACAAAGAGATTCCCAAAAGCTATCTTCTTGGACGAGATACGAACATTGGTTACATGTGTTTTGACAGCGATGCCTCGATCGTGGAAGGCATTGCAAACGTTTTCCCTGTCTTTTTCTTTTTAGTTGCGGCGCTAATATGCGTGACGACGATGACCCGAATGGTCGAGGAACAGCGTACCCAGATTGGTATCCTGAAAGCTCTCGGTTACAGTGACGGAAAGATCATGTTCAAATTCCTGTTCTATTCAGGAGCGGCAGCGATCACGGGTGCCATCGTTGGTTATTTTGCTGGGACGCATGTTTTTCCCTTCGTTATTTGGACGGTTTATGGGATCATCTACTTTGCTGGGCCTATCGCCTTTTCCTTTAACCCGCTGTTAGCAACGATTTCATTGATCGTTTCGCTTCTTTGCAGCGTGAGGGCGACCTATCTGTCCTGCAGAAAAGAGCTCGGATCCAACGCCAGCGTGCTCATGCGG
>JAFPRF010000223.1 GCA_017400965.1 Lachnospiraceae bacterium | reverse complement strand
CACTCCTGCTCGTTTTTATTTCTCTTATTTTTCCGTGTAGATCAGCTGATCGTATTCCTTCCAAACGCAGCAGATCCAAGTCTTTCCCTGGTTCAGGACGATCTCCTTACCTTCTTCGTCGTACAGGTAGATCGCGCTGGTATCGCTGGATTTTACCCACTTGCCCTTGATCATCTTTCCGTTCGTAAAGACGATGCATTCGTCCTCGCCATGCACGCGAAAGGCCAGATAGTCGAGCTTTGCGTCGCCCGGCGTTCTCTCCTCGCCGTGGCAGATCTTCAGGATCACGTTCGTCACGCCGATCTTCCGATTGTTCATGGCATCGTACAGGGGCTCGCCAAACTGATAGCGGTAATACAGATGCTTGTCCTTATCGTATTCAAAGTGCGGATTCATGTTGCCAAAGTTGCCGTATCCGCCAGTGTTCTTACTCTGTCCGCCGGGCCAGATCTTCGTGATGGTCTCGCAGTTGTCATAGGTGGCGATGCAGTCATTCGCGAAGAGGAATCCCTGCTCAAAGGTCTCGCGGTACTCCGTCGCGTATTCGCGCTTTTCCATCTCCTCGTCCAGCTTCGATACGTCGAAGAAATTGGTATAGGCTGCGCCGGCATCCGGGATGAAGGTCTCATCCGTAAAGAAAGCTTCCTTGCTGCCGTCCTTAATGCCCGCGGTTGCCGCACTGACGTTGTCGATGCGGTCCGAATTGATCAATTCTTCCGTAAAGGCCCTTGCCATGCCGTAGTTGATAAAGATGGAATCAAAGGACATGGCGTCATAGATGAAATAGTCTCTCGCGTTTGCAAGCGGTCCGATCTTATCGAGGCTGTCATAGTCTTCAAAGATGCCCATGAGCGCGCTGACGCGCCCCTCCACGGGTGCCTCGTAGATGATGCTCGCCTTGGACAGGCCATAGAGCTTGAGCCTCGGCGACTTATTGTCGCTCCCTGCGCGGTAGGTGTTGGGATACATCACCGCAATGCTGCGGCGCCCTACCACTTCCTGATCCTTCCATTCGCCCGTCAGATAGCTTTGCACTTCATGAGGGAGAAGCGCTTCTTCCTCCTCCGTTAGCTCTGGTGTTTTCGTCGGCTTCGGCTTGGGCGTGGGCTCGAGTCTCGTCTCCGGCTCGCCTGCATTCTCTGCTGCCTTATTGGCCTCCTCGCCGTCCTCGCCTTCCTTCACTACCTTCAGTCTCGGCTCTCTCGCCGTTATGGGATTGTCCTCTCCGCCGTCCGGAAGTTCCACCCATACGTCCTCCACGCCCTCAAAGGCAGGGCCCGTCGGCGTTGGCTCCGGGGTAGGCTCAGGCGTCGGTTCCGGCGTTGCCTCCGCGGTGGTTTCCTCCGTGGAGGATTCCTGCGTGCTTTCCTCGGTGGTATTCTTGGAATTCTTCTTTTTCTTTTTGGTCGATGCCGCAGACTCTACGTACTCTCCGTCCTCAATAATGGGCGAATCTTCCGGTAAGATGCTACAGCCCGCCAGGATCAGCGTTAGGAGAAAAGTCAAAAGGATAATGCCCTTTTTCATAGCTGTTCTACCTTCTTTCCACATATACATTATCACTAAAACGCGGAAATTGTCAAATTCTCTCAATTTCCCCCGCCTTTTCATGTTTGCAAATGCTCGGGATTTGTGTATACTGTTAGTGGGATATTTTATTTTTCGTCCAATTACTGCATTTTATTTAATCGTTTTGAAAAGGAGATACAGACATGGATTTAATACCTAGCTTTTCCGTTGATCACACCAAGATCGTTCCCGGCATCTTTACCAGCCGCATCGACGTTGTTGGAGAGTATAAGATCACGACCTACGACGTCAGAGTAACGAAGCCCAACGTAGAGCCCGCCATTGACGTTGCCGCGATGCACACCTTGGAGCACGTGATCGCTACCTATCTTAGAAATGATCCGAATTGGAAGGATGAGGTCATCTACTGGGGACCCATGGGGTGCCTCACCGGCTTTTATCTGATCCTTAAGGGCAATCGCGCGCCCAAGGAGATTCATGACCTGCTCCTTCGCGCCTTCCGGTCCGTGGAAGAAGCGCAGGAAGTACCCGGCGCCACCGCGGAAAACTGCGGCAACTACCTGATGCACAATCTTGAGATTGCAAAGTGGCATGCGCGCAAGTTCGCCGCTTACCTCGCTGCAAACGCTGACAACTCCCTGATTTTCGAGTATCCCAAGTCCGAGAGACTTGTCACCGAAGACGGCCGTCAGTTCTTCGATTCATAACGTGATCAGAAAGGAACCTAGCTATGAGTAAAATCGGAATTATCGGCGCCATGGAATTAGAGGTGGAGGAATTAAAATCACAGCTCGCAAACGACGCGGTGACCGTTCATGCCGGCATGGAATTTCATGAAGGAAGCTTAAACGGCGCGCAGGT
>JAFPRF010000222.1 GCA_017400965.1 Lachnospiraceae bacterium | reverse complement strand
TACGGCGCCAGATATTCCAAGCAATAGCTCGAACAGGGCGCGCAGCAGCTGTGCAAAAACAGGGTGGGCACCTGCGCGCCACCCTGCTTAACGTTCTCTATGATCGCATCTAATTCTTTCTGGTAATTCCGTTTATTCATTCTCCGCTCCGCTCTCCAGTGCAGGCTCTGCCTCGTGGGTTCCGGTCTTGATCTTCTTGATCCACTTACCGCTGCGCAGTCTCACAACGCACCAAATGGCCTTTGTGATCTGGTCGGACTTCAGGCAAATGTAAATCCAGAACGGCGACAGATGCCATACAAAGCCGGCGAAAATACCCAGCGGAATGGACAGCACCCAAAGGAATACGTTGTCCGCCAGCATCAGCATCTTCGTGTCGCCGCCGCCGCGCAGAACCCCCTTGGTCATGATGCTGTTGGTTGCCTGGAATACTACGATGAGGCTGATGGCATCCATCAGTGACGTCGCCATGTTGGCCGTGCCTTCGCTTAAGCTAAAGTACCCGATAATGGGGCCGCTGGCCAGGATGATAAAGGCTGCGGAAACGAGTCCCAGCGCAATGCCGAAGCCAAGGAACCCAAAGCCCTGACGCTGTGCCTTCTCCCTCTCGCCGTGTCCCAGGGTCTGGCCGGTTACGATGGCACCCGCCTGACATACGCCCTGGATCATGACGGAGCTCATCTGCTGCGTTGTCGCCGTCACGGAGTTTGCCGCGACGAAGCTCTCGCCCAGTCGCCCGATGACCATGGCAACGGCGGTGTTACCAAACGCCAAAATACTGTCACTGATCAGCACGGGGATACTGATGCGCACGTACTCGCCGATCAGGTCGCCCGTCTTCATGAACAGGTTCTTTAGTCTAAATCCGATCTTCTTATCGATAAAGAACAGGTACCCGCAGATCACGCTCGTCTCGTAGATACGGGCGATCAGCGTACCGAGGGCCGCACCAGCGATGCCCATCTTCGGCAGTCCTAAATGTCCAAAGATCAGGGCCCAGTTCGCGCCAAGGTTGACGAAAAAGGCGCCGATCGATACGTACAGCGGCATTTTCACCTGTCCGACGCTTCGAAGGACGATGGTACTCGTCAGCGACAGGCCCAGGAAGAAGAAGGTAATGATCGAGAATTGCAGGTAGATCATGCCGTTTTCAATGATGCCGGCCTCTTCCTCTTTTACGAAAAGTCGCATGATCGGCTCGGGGATCAGGTAGGTCAGGAGCGCGAAGATTGCCGCCAGGCTGACCGTCAGTCGCACCATGATGCAGATGGTCTTGCGCAGCGCCGTCATGGCCTTCTCAGGCTCCTTCTCCCGCATGCCCCAGTAGCGCGACACAAGGACCGACGCGCCCATGCCTAGGCCCATGCAGAAGATGTGGTAGATGCTGATGTATTGGTTTGCAAGTGACACGGCCGAAAGCTCCGTCTCGCCGAGCTTTCCCACCATGATGTTGTCCAGCATGTTCACGCCGATGGTGATCAGGCTTTGCATCGCAATGGGGAGCGCCAGGACAAGCACGCGCTTATAGAAGCCCTTCTCCATGTCAAATAATTTCTTTAGGATATTCAAAACAATTTCTCCTCGTCATCCAGGACCATTCACGTTTACAACAGTTTATTCTAATATACAATTCCCATTTTTGCAAGATAAATCGTTTTACAAACTAAAACATACTGCCTGGTACGCTTTTGCGGGCCAGGCAGACATATTTAGCAATCTATGTAATTCTTACAGCTTCGCGATGTCCACGAGCTCGAGCTTCTCGCTCTGGGCCTTATTCTCAAGGCTGCTTACCAGTGCTCTCGCGGTGTCCATTGCAGTGATGACGTTCACGCCGGTCTCGATGGAGGTTCTTCTGATGAGGAACCCGTCGCGGTGCTTATCACGGCCCTGGGTTGGCGTATCGATCACGACGTCGATCTTGTGACCGAGGATCAGGTCCATGACGGTCGGGCTCTCCTGCGAGATCTTATTGACCTTTCTCGCCTTGACGCCAGCGTCATTAAGGGCTGCCGCGGTACTTCTGGTGGCGTAGATCGTATAGCCGAGCTTTTCAAAGCGGCGACCGATCTCGATGGCCTCACCCTTGTCCGCATCCTTGACCGTCATGATCATGTTGCGGTACTTCGGGAGGTTTACGCCGCTGCCAAGGAAGGCCTTGTAAAGCGCCTCGTTAAAGGTCCTTGCGATGCCAAGGCACTCTCCGGTAGACTTCATCTCAGGTCCTAAGCTGATCTCTGCGCCGCGGATCTTCTCGAAGGAGAAGACGGGCATCTTGATCGCATAATACTTCGCCTCAGGCTGCAGGCCGGGCTCATAGCCAAGCTCGCGGATGGTCTTTCCAAGGATGACCTCGGTCGCGAGATCCACGATGGGAATACCGGTCACCTTACTGATGTAAGGCACGGTACGCGACGATCTCGGGTTCACCTCGATGACGTACACGTCCTCGCCGATGGCGATGAACTGGATATTGATCAGACCCTTTACGTGCAAAGCCTTTGCGAGCTTCTCGGTGTAGTCCGTGATCTTATCCTTAATGAGCTTACCGATGGTGTGCGCGGGGTACACGGAGATGCTGTCGCCAGAGTGCACGCCGGTTCTCTCGATGTGCTCCATGATGCCGGGAATCAGGATGTCGTTGCCGTCGCAAACCGCGTCGACCTCCACTTCCTTACCCATCAAATACTTATCTACCAGGATCGGGTGATCCTGTGCAATGCGGTTGATGACCGCCATGAACTCCTCGATTTCCGCGTCGGAAATGGCGATCTGCATGCCCTGTCCGCCGAGTACGTAGGAAGGTCTTACCAGCACGGGGTAGCCCAGGCGATTTGCCACGGCCTTTGCTTCCTCTGCGGTGTAAACGGTGCCGCCGGCTGCGCGGGGAATCTTCGTCTGCTCGAGGATCTCGTCGAAGAGCTCTCTGTCCTCTGCCGCGTCAACGTCCTTCGCCTGCGTTCCGAGGATGGGAACGCCCATCTCCATCAGGCCCTGGGTCAGCTTGATCGCAGTCTGTCCACCAAACTGTACGACTGCGCCGTCGGGCTTTTCGATGTCCACGATGGAGCGCACGTCCTCGATGGTCAGGGGCTCGAAGTACAGCTTATCTGCGATGTCGAAGTCCGTGCTGACGGTCTCGGGGTTATTGTTGATGATAATGGTCTCATAGCCAGCCTTTGCGAAAGCCCAGGTGGCATGTACGGAGCAGTAGTCGAACTCGATACCCTGACCGATACGGATGGGACCGGAGCCAAGAACGAGAACCTTCTTCTTTCCGCCGGTGCGCTTTGCCTCGCACTCGCCGCCGTATACGGAGTAATAGTAAGGAGTGTGTGCTTCGAATTCAGCCGCGCAGGTATCTACCATCTTGTAGACCGCGCGAATGTCGTTATCGTAACGGAGCGCTGCGATCTCCGCTTCCTTCTTGCCGGAGAGTCTCGCGATGACGTTATCAGGGAACTCCATGCGCTTTGCTTCCTTTAGGAGCGCAGGGGTCAACTCCTCGGTCTCGAGGGCATGCTCCATCTCCGTCAGGATTGCGATCTTATCAATGAACCAGAGGTCGATCTTGGTGATCTCGTTAATCTCTTCTTCCGAAATGCCCTTGCGAAGCGCCTCAGCGATGACCCAGATTCTCTGGTCGTCAACAACCTTTAATCTCTCGCGCAGCTCCTCTACGGTTAGCTTTGAGAAGTCATAGCTCCTTAAGCAGTCCACGTGCTGCTCCAAGGAACGGATGGCCTTCATCAGCGCGCCTTCGAAGTTATCACAGATGCTCATGACCTCACCTGTCGCCTTCATCTGCGTCGTCAGCGTACGCTTAGCGGTAATGAATTTATCAAAGGGCAGGCGCGGGATCTTTACTACGCAGTAGTCCAGCGCGGGCTCGAAGCTTGCATAGGTCTTCTTCGTAATGGCGTTCTTGATCTCGTCCAGGGTATAGCCAAGGGCGATCTTTGCAGCCACCTTTGCGATGGGGTAACCGGTCGCCTTACTAGCGAGCGCTGAGGAACGGCTTACACGAGGATTTACCTCGATGACGCAGTACTCGAAGCTCGTGGGATGCAGGGCGAACTGTACGTTACATCCTCCGGTGATCTGCAGCTCGGAAATGATCTTCAGCGCGGAGGTACGGAGCATCTGATACTCCTTATCGCTCAGGGTCTGGGAAGGAGCCACAACGATGCTGTCGCCGGTATGCACGCCGACGGGGTCGATGTTCTCCATGTTGCAGACGGTGATGCAGTTGCCGGCGCTGTCGCGCATCACTTCGTACTCAATTTCCTTCCAGCCGGCGATGCAGCGCTCTACGAGCACCTGTCCCACTCTGGAAAGACGCAGGCCGTTCTCAAGGATCTCCTCGAGCTCCACCTGATTGTGCGCGATGCCGCCGCCGCTGCCGCCTAAGGTGTATGCAGGACGAAGCACCACGGGATAGCCGATCGTATCGGTAAAGGCAACGCCGTCCTCAACGGTCTCTACCACTTTTGACGCAGCGCAGGGCTCGCCGATGCGCTCCATCAGGTCCTTAAACTCCTGACGGCCTTCCGCGTTGCGGATGGTCTGCGCCGTCGTTCCAAGGAGCTTTACGTTATGCTTTGCAAGGAAGCCGGACTCCTCCAGCTCCATGCCAAGGTTCAGGCCCGCCTGTCCGCCCAGGGTGGGCAGAATGCTGTCTGGCTGTTCTTTTTCGATGATCTGTTCCAAAACCTTTACGGTCAGGGGCTCAATGTACACCTTGTCCGCGATGTCACGATCCGTCATGATCGTCGCGGGATTGGAGTTGACGAGGATAACCTCGATGCCCTCTTCCTTTAAGGAACGGCAGGCCTGGGTGCCTGCGTAGTCAAACTCTGCTGCCTGTCCAATGACAATGGGGCCGGAGCCAATCACCATAACACGCTTTACGTTCGGATTC
>JAFPRF010000032.1 GCA_017400965.1 Lachnospiraceae bacterium | reverse complement strand
AGACGTTAAGACCGGAAGTGGCGCCTTCATGAAAAAAGAAGAGGATGCCTTTGCGCTGGCGCAGGAGATGGTTAAGATCGGTAAAAATGCCGGGCGAAAAATGCGCGCCCTCATCACCGACATGGATCAGCCTCTGGGCAATGCCATTGGTAACGCATTGGAAGTGATCGAAGCGATAGAGACGCTAAAAGGCCAAGGACCCGAAGACTTTACGGAGCTCGTATACTCTTTGGGAAGTGAGATGCTGATCGCTGGAGGAAAGGCTGGAGACGCAGCGAAGGCGCGCAAGATGCTAGAAGACGCCGTACATAGTGGTAAGGCGCTTTCGAAGTTCGCACAGTTTATTGAAGCCCAGGGCGGCGATAAAAATGCCGTTTATGACTTTAGTTTATTGCCTAGTGCGCCGCATTTGGCAAGCATTGATGCCACGAAGGACGGTTACGTATCCTCCATCGTCTGTGACGAGATTGGAAGGTGCTGTCTGATCCTTGGCGGCGGCAGAGAGACAAAGGAAAGCGCCATCGATCTTTCCGTTGGCTTTGTGCTTCATAAAAAGGTGGGCGATTACGTGCGAAAGGGCGAGCCTTTGGCGGTCATGCACTATACGGATGCAGAGAAAGCCAAGGCCGCGAAAGAACGCTTCCTTGCCGCTTATACCATAACGGAAAACGAACCCCAAAAACATACTTTGATCAAAGGCAGAATTGAATGACAAACATGCAAGAAAATGAATTTACAAGAGAAATGGAAATCCCTGCAGCGCAGCTTCGAGAACTCTTCGGCGCAGCAGATAAATACGTCAAGAAGTTAGAGCAGGGATTTAAGGTCAGTATCATCGACCGAAACGGACGCGTTGTCATTAAGGGCAGTGAAGAAAATACGAGGAAGGCAATGAACGTCCTTGCGCAGCTGATGCAGTCTATTAGCCGTGGTAATGAAATTGAGGAACAAAACGTGGATTACGCAATCGAATTAGGACAAGAACAGCAGGAAGAGGCCTTGCAGGAGATTGACGGCGACCTGATTTGCCATACGGTATCCGGAAAGCCCATAAAGCCCAAGACCATTGGCCAGAAGGATTATGTTGATGCAATCCGCAAGAACATGATCACTTTCGGTATTGGCCCCGCTGGTACGGGTAAAACTTATCTGGCCATGGCCATGGCGATCACGGCCTTTAAGAACGAGGAGGTCAGCAGGATCATATTGACCAGACCGGCCATTGAGGCAGGAGAGAAGCTGGGATTCCTTCCTGGCGACATGCAGAGTAAGGTGGATCCGTATTTGAGACCCCTCTATGATGCTTTATATCAGATCATGGGCGCGGAGAGCTTTGCGAAAAACATGGAAAAGGGTCTGATCGAGGTGGCACCGCTCGCCTATATGAGAGGCAGAACGCTGGATAACGCTTACATCATTCTCGACGAAGCGCAGAATACGACACCGGCGCAGATGAAGATGTTCCTGACGCGTATTGGCTTTGGCTCGAAGGTGGTTGTGACGGGTGACTCGTCGCAAAAAGACTTGGCGCAGGGAACAAAATCTGGACTTGAGGTTGCAGAACGCGTCCTTTCGAAGATTGATGAGATTGCTTTCTGCAAATTGACCAGCCGAGACGTTGTGCGTCACCCTCTGGTACAGAAGATCGTTAAGGCTTATGAGAATTACGAAGATAAGGAAAATGCGAGAGCGCTGCGTGCGCAGGAGCGCGAAAAGATGAAGGCCAAAAGAAGGCCGGAAGCGAGACTGCGCGACAGGAAATAGAAATAAGGAGCTTGGAATATGACCTTATATGCTGAAAATGAAACTGAAGTGACCTTTCCGTTCGACATAGAAGAGACGGCGACGAAGGTGATCGAGGCAGTGCTGGATTCCGAGGGCTGCCCTTATGAGGCGACGGTCAACCTGCTTCTTACGGACAATGAAGGGATTCACGCCTATAATAAGGAGTACCGCGGCATTGACCGTGAGACGGACGTATTGTCCTTCCCGAATCTTGATTTTGATGCGCCGGCTGATTTTAGCAAAGCGGAGGAGCATGAAGCGGATTATTTTGATCCGGATTCCGGCGAATTACTTCTCGGCGACGTGATCATTTCAGTGGATAAGGTGAAGGAACAGGCCGAGAGCTATGGACACGGCCTAAAGCGCGAATTCGCTTTTTTGGTTTGCCACAGCCTTCTGCATCTTTGCGGCTATGATCACATGGAGGATGCAGAGCGGATCGTGATGGAAGAGAAACAGGAAAAGATTTTGCAGGAGCTTGGCATTACGAGATAAATGAGGATTCAGCATGAAACAGTTTGAAGTCAAGAGAAAGCAAATAGAATATCTTTCGAAGGCATTGGAAGTCATTTTGTTCCTTGCCATTGAGCGGAAGTTAGGGCTAGAGGGAAGCGGATTCTTCCTCGTCCCCCTGATGCTCTTTGCCATGATCTGGAATTTCGCCGGAGAACAGCTCCCTGACGTTTTGGCGAAGCTGATCCGCGTGCGCAAAGCGAAGGGCCAGCTTAAGAGTATAAAGAACATTCGTCTGTTTTCTTTGATCTGTCAGGTGGCTATGGGAGTTGTTGGAACGTTGCTGATGCTATCTCTTGGCACCTTCCTTGGCGAAAATGTTTATGGCTGTCCTTACGCAAGCTTGATGATCTGGATCTTATCGCCAGTGATCTTTCTGCGCGGCATGTCCTATTTGCTGCAAGGTTATTGCCAAGGCGAGGGTTCGGAGCTTCCGACGGTTGTTACCTGTCTTTTGAGACCTGTTGCGATTTACTTACTTGGTACGGTACTCGGTAGCCTTGGCGGAGATTATGGCCAGAAGGTAACCGGACTTTTAAAGCAAGAACATTACACGGCTATGTACGTTGGCGCAGGCTGGTGCGCAGCGATCACCATCGCAGAACTCGTGATCATTTTGTTCCTGTTTTTCTCGTTCCTTGGTGCGAAGAAGCTTCGCGCGAAACCGGAGCAGGAGATGGTAAAGGCTTCCGTAAGCTTTCGTTCCTATGTCAGCGCAGCTTCGAAGAACATGGCATTTCGTGCAATTGTTAGCTTCACAGAGCTCTTCCCTGTTTGCATAGGCATGATCATCTATTATCACCGCGAGGGTGAAACGGCGCCGCTGACTTACGGCACGTTCTTTGTCGGTTATTTTGCAACTTGCCTTTTGATCTATCGGTTGTTAAATTCCGTAGCCGTACCTTTCTGGTCGAAGATCGGGAGTTATTTTAAGAGAGATGAGTTAAGACTCGGGCGCGTATGCTTCCAGGGCGGAATTCACATGATCTTAGGGCTTGGCATGATCCTTGCCGTATCCATCGCCGCGATGCCTGCACAGGTCGGCGCGCTTGCAGGATTTACTTCTCCGAATCTAACAAAGCTTGTATTCCAAGGCAGCCTTTGGCTTGTATTTGCGGGACTTGGATTCTATTTCTCCAGAACGCTAATGCGATTTGGAAAGAACTTACTTGTTGCAGGGATTAGCATTCTGACTGATATTTTATTTGTCATGGTGTTCATGATCCTTTGGAATGATGAAAAGATGGCACTGCTGTCCATGATGTACGCGCTGCTGATATCTGAAGCAATCCATTGCTTCCTGATCGGCGCGATCGCAACGCAGATGCTCGGCTGCAGACTGAACTGGTTCCGTACGGTGCTGTTACCGATCGGACTTGCCGTAGCGATTGGCATCTTACAGGCACTTTGCGTGAAATTCATGGGCGAGCATTTGGAAAGCATTTTTGTGGTTATTATCGTTGGCGGCGCTGGTTTTATTGCCTATTGGTGTATTTTGATCCTGCTTCGGAATTTCTCGGAGGAGGAGCTGAGCGTCAGCCCGTTTGGCAAATCCATTAAAGTCTTTGGCGACATGATGGGCATTTACGAGAAGTTAGAGTAGTTTAAGCATTGGTTGGTGAAAACATGCGTAAAAGAGTTGGAATCATCGGTGGTGGCGCGGCTGGCATGATGGCCGCCATCACTGCCGCGAGATGCGGCGCAGAAGTGACGATCCTTGAGGGCGGAGAACGCATCGGGAAAAAGCTTCTGTCTACGGGAAATGGAAAGTGTAATCTGGGAAATGAAGCGTTAAGCGCAGATTGCTATTATGGCTCCTGCGCTTTTTTGTCAGAGTGCTTTTCGGACTTTGGCGTAAAGGAGACACAAGATTTTTTCGAGGGTTTAGGTGTTCTGCTGCGCAGTAAGAATGGGTATTTATACCCCTATGCAGAGCAGGCAAGTATTGTATTAGATGCTCTGCGGTTTGAGATTGAAGCGCTTGGCATACAGGTTGAGACGCAGGCGCGGGTGAGTGGCGTCAGAGTACAGAAGGATGGCACCTTTGCCGTAGAAAGTAGTAAGGGCGTAAGGCGATTTGATCGCGTGATCTTAGCCTGTGGCAGTAAGGCGGCGCCAAAGACAGGTTCCGATGGCTCGGGATATGATCTTGCAAAGAGCTTAGGCCATCGAATTGTGCCTGTAATGCCTGCGTTAACAGCGCTTAAATGCAAGGAAAGCTTCTTTAAGGCGGTCACTGGCGTAAGGGCAGAAGCTTTGATACGGCTTTGGGATCGGGATGGAAAATCCATTCAGGAAGAACGAGGCGAGCTGCAACTGACCGATTATGGCATT
>JAFPRF010000221.1 GCA_017400965.1 Lachnospiraceae bacterium | reverse complement strand
CTATCGATTGGAACCGGGAGGCATATTGCTTTGTCCTTTGTCTCAAAGAGAACTATTTCATTTCTGCTTTCCATATACCTTTCACCTCTGTGTTGAGTATCAATAGCATTATTCTTTCATTTTTTATGATCATCACCATTTTTAATCCTATGATAATCCTCCATATCGAAGTCCAAAGTAATGGATCTTGACCGGGTGTTGCTCACTCTCTGTAAAAGCGCGATACTTTCTATGCTCTTGGTGTATGGGAACATGTCCACGGGTTGGATCTTTTGGACTTTCCAGCCTTTCTTGGTGAAGAGTTCGAGGTCGCGGGCGAGGGTGGTCGGGTCGCAGGAGACGTAAACGACTCTCTTAGGCTTAAGGATGTTCACGGATTCGATGAATTCAGGCGTGCTGCCACTGCGAGGCGGGTCCATGAAGACAAGGTCTGCCTTCTCTTTGTTCTCCGCCATGCGGATCATGAACTTTCCGGCATCGTCATTCCAAAAGCGGATGTTTTTTATGTTGTTGAGCTTTGCATTGGTAATGGCGTCCTTCACTGCGTCTTTATTCAGCTCCACGCCGATCACTTCTTTTGCCTTTGCGGCTGCGCAGCCACCAATGGTACCGATGCCACAATATGCGTCGATCACACGCTCCTTGCCCGTTAAACCAGCAAATTCAATAGCCTTTTGATAAAGGACCTCCGTCTGCTCCGAATTGATCTGATAGAAGGAATTCGGGGAGATACGGAAGCGCAGACCGCAAAGTTCATCCTCGATGTAGCCCTTGCCGTAAAGCGTGATGTTGCGCGTTCCCAGCACCATGGTGGTCTTTCGGTCGTTGACGTTGAGAACGATCGTCGTGATCTCCGGATGACGGCGTAGTAGCTCTTTCGTAAAGCTATTCTTCGACGGCAGGATGGGGCTGGTCAGCACAAGTACCACCATGATCTCGCCAGACTTTCTTCCAACGCGGATCAGCGCATGACGAAGCAGACCAAAGTCGCGGTCTTCATCATAGATGAGGAATTTAAACTGCTTTGCCAGAACGGCCAATGTCTTCAAGATGGCTGTTGCCTTGCTGTCCTCGATGCCACAGTTTTCCACGGGAACAATGCGGTGGCTCTTCTCTTCATAGATGCCGGTAAATACGTTACCCTTCTTGTCGCGTCCAAAGATGCCGTGCACCTTGTTGCGATAATGGTCTGGGCACTGCGCGCCTAAAATGGGGGACACCTTCCCATATTTCCCCAAAAGACTTGAAACCGTCTTTTGCTTGAGCTTTAATTGTTCTTCATAAGGCTTCCCCTGATAGACACAGCCACCGCACTTTTTTGCGTAGGGACAGCCTTCCGTTTTCTTTGCCTGATTCTTGATTTCTTCCATGATTTTCTTCCTCTCCAATGGTTCTGAAACCATTCTAACACGTGAAATAATGTGATGCAAGAATTGCGCATGGGGCTTGCATATGGGCTCCGTCTCGTATATCATGATAATTGGGGTTCTTGATCGAACCTATCTGAGGAGTGGGTATGAGTAAGCGTAGCGAATATTATGACGAGAAAGACGGCATCATTCATCTGATGCCAAAGCAAAAAAGAGGATTCCTTCGGTTTCTGTTTAGCCGGATCGGCCTGGTGACCGTTTTGATCCTTGTACAACTTGGATTGATCCTAACGGCCTACCGCTGGTTTGACGAGTATTTTCAGTGGTTTCGCGTACTGACGTGGATCTTGACCATCACCATGGTATTTGAGCTTTTTAGCTCTGACACGGACGCAACAGGGAAACTGACCTGGCTTCTCCTCATGGCGTTAACTCCCGTACCAGCAGCCATGCTGTACCTCTTTACGGAAAACGACGTGGGACACCGCAAGATCAAGAACCGCATCTCTGAACTCATCTCTGAAACCAAAGAAAAGCTCGTGCAAGATCCTGAAGTATTGGCGCGCCCGGAAATCGTCTGTTCCGCCACGGATGATCTGTGCAAATACTTAAACCGCAGCGGTTGCTTCCCCCTCTATGACCATACGGCCGTGCAATATCTGCCCTCCGGCGAGGAAAAGTTTGAGGTTTTACTCCGAGAATTGCAGAAGGCCGAGCACTTTATCTTCATGGAATACTTTATCATCGGCGAAGGCCAGGTATGGGGGAAGATTCTGAAAATCCTAAAGGAAAAGGCCGCGCAGGGCGTTGACGTGCGCGTTGTCTACGATGGGATGTGCGAGATCAAGATCCTAAGCTACGATTATCCAAATCGCTTAGAGCGCCTCGGCATCAAGTGCAAGCCCTTCTCTCCGATCCATCCGTTCCTCTCCACCCATTACAATTACAGAGATCACCGAAAGATTCTCGTGATCGACGGTAAGATTGCTTTCAACGGTGGCATTAATCTATCTGACGAATACATGAATCTAACGCATCCCTTCGGCTACTGGAAGGACGCGGCTGTCATGATCCAGGGCCCCGCAGTACAAAGCTTCACGCTCATGTTCTTGCAGACTTGGAACATCGATGAGAAGGAACCCGTTTGGGATCCCTATCTAAAGCTCCCTGCGCAATCGTCCACAACCGAGACGGCGCCGGGTTATGTTCTCCCCTTTGCAGACTGCCCACTGGACGAATACAAGGTCGGCGAGAACGTGTACATGGACATCTTAAGCCGTGCGAAGTCCTACGTTCACGTGATGACGCCCTACCTGATCCTCGACAATGAACTGGAGCAGTCTCTCAAATTTGCTGCGCAGCGTGGCGTTAACGTAAAGCTCATTCTGCCCGGCATTCCGGACAAAATATCCGCCTACTCCCTAGCCAAGACCCATTACAGGCCCTTAACGGAAGCAGGCGTCCATATTTTCGAATATGCCCCTGGCTTTGTACACGCCAAGGTCTTTGTCTCAGATAACGAAAAGGCCGTGGTAGGTACCATTAATCTGGACTACCGCAGCCTTTATCATCATTTTGAATGCGCAACCTACCTTTACCGCACCCCCTGCATCACCGACATTGAGAAGGATTTCCAAACCGCCCTCTCCCAGTGCACAGAGGTTACCCCTGAGTCCATTCGCAATGAGAGAATGAGCTATCGGATATTGGGTCGATTGCTAAAATTCGTCGCACCGTTAATGTAGCAGTATCTCGAGGGGACGGTTGCGAGAGGCTTTCCAGGTCGAGCGTGCCCTACGGCACGTCCCTCGTTACACTCGGGATCGCAGGCAAAGCCTGCGACAAGGTGAGTGGAAAGACTCTCGCAGCCAAGCCCCGAGTTCTTCAGTTACTCCACCGTTACGCTCTTGGCGAGGTTTCTGGGCTTGTCAACGTCGAGACCTCTTGCGATACTTACGTAATAGCCGAGGAGCTGCAGAGGCACCACTGCCAGGCTCGCTGCAAACAGCTGATCGATCTGAGGAACGAACACGCTAAAGTTTGCGGTGTCCTCAATGCTATAGTTACCATACGTGGTCAGTCCCATCAGATAAGCGCCGCGGCTCTTAACCTCTACCATGTTACTGATCATCTTCTCGTACAATTCCTTCTGCGTCAGCACGCTGATCACCATCGTACCCTGCTCGATCAGAGTGATGGTTCCGTGCTTCAACTCACCAGCTGCATACGCTTCACTGTGGATGTAGCTGATCTCCTTCATCTTCAGGCTTCCCTCAAGACTGATCGCATAATCGATGCCTCTGCCAAGGAAGAATACGTCCTTTGCTGCAGCAAACTTCGATGCGAACCACTGGATACGCTCCTTGTCCTCGAGGATCTTAGAGATCTTCTCAGGGAGGGAGGTAAGTTCGCTGATCAGATACTGATACTTCTCCTCATCGATGGTACCACGAACCTTTGCGAACTGGATCGCAAGCACGTAACCAGCGATCAGCTGTGCGCTGTATGCCTTCGTCGTTGCAACGGCGATCTCGGGACCTGCCATGGTATAGAATACGTTGTCAGCCTCTCTCGCGATCGTTGAACCAACCACGTTGACAATGCCGAGGGTCTTAACGCCCTGCTCCTTCGCAAGACGGAGCGCTGCCAGGGAATCTGCCGTCTCACCAGACTGGCTGATGATGACTACTAGGTCCTTCTTGTTCAAAAGTGGGTTACGATAACGAAACTCAGATGCGAATTCTACGCGCACGGGAATCTTTGCGAGATCCTCCATGACATATTGTACAACAACGCCTACGTGATAAGCGCTACCGCAGGCTACGATATGGATCTGATGAATGTCCTGAATCTCCTCTTCGGAAAGACCAACGTCGCTTAAGTCAATGACATCGTTCTTGAGCGCGGAACGCAGGGTGTCCTGAACTGCCTTAGGCTGCTCGTGGATCTCCTTGATCATGAAATGCTCGAAACCGCCCTTTTCAGCAGCCTCAGCATCCCAAGTGATCTCGGTCAGTTCCTTTTCGATCACGTCGCCGTCGAGGTTATAGAAGGTCACCTCACCGGGTCGAACTCTCGCCATCTCGAGGTTTCCGATGTAGTATACATTTCTCGCATACTTCAGGATAGCAGGCACGTCACTTGCAATGTAAGACTCTCCGTTGGCAACGCCAAGGATCATGGGGCTGTCCTTTCTTGCCACATAGATCTCACCGGGGTAATCCTTGAACATCACGGCCAGTGCATAGGAACCGCGCACGCGCACCATGGTCTTTGCAATGGCGTCAATGGGGCCCAGGCCGTATTTCT
Organism: Lachnospiraceae bacterium; assembly: GCA_017400965.1. GTDB lineage: Bacteria > Bacillota > Clostridia > Lachnospirales > Lachnospiraceae > Acetatifactor. The sequence continues at coordinate 10,018 of JAFPRF010000221.1, read as the reverse complement.
TATAATAGTAATCCACGTACTTTACCAGAACCTCGGTATCGGTCTGGGAATAGAACTTGTAGCCCTTACGGCTCAGCTTCTCGCGGATTTCCTGATAGTTTTCGATAATACCGTTGTGAACGGCTACTACATTATTGTCATCGCCGCTCACGTGAGGATGTGCATTGATCTCAGAGGGTTCACCATGGGTCGCCCATCTCGTGTGACCAATGCCGCAGCAACCGGGAACGCTGCGTCCGTCGTTTGTTTTCTCGGCAAGGATCTTCAGTCTGCCCTTTGCCTTTACGATCTCAGCCGGCTTGTCGCCATCGCGAACCACGATACCTGCTGAATCATATCCTCTGTATTCCAATTTGGAAAGTCCATCCAAAAGGATCGGTGCTGCCTGGTTATCTCCTACAAAACCAACGATTCCACACATAAATCCCGCCTCCTAATTAAGTTAATAGTAAAAAAGTTCAGACCCATGACGGGTCTGAACTTCCTCGTCCGAAATCTAAACTTCGGTTGCCTACCCGCATTATTTATTTATGCGATCTTGCTCTTTGCAAGCTCTGCAAGGCTCTTGAATCCTTCTGCATCGCTTACTGCAAGCTCAGCGAGCATCTTTCTGTTGATGTCTACTTCTGCGAGCTTCAGGCCATACATAAACTTGCTGTAGGAAAGGCCATTCAGTCTGGCTGCTGCGTTGATACGAGCGATCCAGAGCTGTCTGAACTGACGCTTCTTCTGCTTTCTGCCAGCGTAAGCACTGGTCAGTGCTCTCATAACGGACTGCTTTGCTACTCTGTACTGCTTGCTTCTAGCTCCTCTGTAGCCCTTTGCAAGCTTTAATACTCTATTGTGCTTCTTCTTGGCATTTAAGCCACCTTTAATTCTTGCCATCTCTTTTTTCCTCCATACCTAATTAATCATTTACTAAACTCAATCTTTCGCGACCAAACATTAAAGATAAGGAAGAATCTTCTTCATGTTCTTTACGTTCGTTGCATCGGTAATTGCAGGCTGTCTGAGATTACGCTTTCTCTTCGTAGACTTCTTGGTCAGAATGTGGCTCTTGTATGCCTTTGCTCTCTTTAACTTACCGGTACCCGTTACCTTAAAACGCTTCGCTGCCGACTTACTTGTCTTCATTTTTGGCATGACTGTTTCCTCCTAAACTCTTCTTAATCTATTTTAACTTCCGCGATTGTCTTTTTCAGCACTTCAAAAACGATCTATCGCTTCTCAGTTAAAAACATGGTCATACTTCTGCCCTCTACCTTGGGCGCTTTCTCCATCACTGCGATGTCAGAAAGATTCTGAGCAAAATCATCGAGAATGTGCTTGCTAGTGTTCATGTGAGCCATCTCACGGCCACGGAAACGAAGCGTTACCTTTACGCGATCGCCCTTGGTCAGGAACTTTCTTGCAGCATTCATCTTTGTGTTCAAGTCGTTGGTGTCGATGTTGGGAGAAAGGCGAATCTCCTTCACCTCCGTCACCTTCTGCTTCTTCTTCGCTTCCTTTTCCTTACGAAGCTGCTCGTACTTGAACTTACCGTAATCCACGATCCTACACACGGGCGGCTGTGCGGTAGGCGCGATCTTTACCAGATCCAGACCTGCTTCCTCTGCAAGTGCCAGTGCTTCTCTTGAAGACATAATGCCAAGCTGCTGCCCAGCTTCTCCGATAACACGAACCTCTTTGTCTCGGATTTCCTCATTGATCATTAATTCGCTAATGGTTTTGCCCTCCATAATGATGAAATAAAAAAGGTGAATAGCATGCTATCCACCTAACCTTGACAATCTCGCATCCATCGAATATACTTCTTAGGAATGCCTTCAAAAGTTATGAACGCTTACTAGCTCGGTCGCCGTAAGGTGAGAGTGGATACTCTGCTTTGCCATAATTCGTGGAAATTCCTTTCCACACACTCGAATACTATACCATGGCTCTGAGCCGCTGTCAAGCGCTTTTTTATTTTCTTTTTAGGAAATCTCTAGGTTTCTTCCTTTTTGGACTTCTTCGTACCCTTCGGCTTTTCTGGCTTTTCCGCCTTTTCCATTTCCTTTTGAATATAATCAGGAACCGCATCCTTGGAAATGCCAAGCGCGATCGCTAGCTCGCCGTACAGACTGTCCTCCGCGATCCGGGCATACTTTGCGTCCACAGCTGTCACCTTACGGCCCATCTCCTGACGCAGGAGCTTACGCTGATAGGTGGTCTTTAGGATGCGTACCCATTCTTCACACAGGTTCGTGCGCATGCAGCCGCGGTATTCCTGCTCCAGCATTTTATCATTGGCAATCGAAATCGGCGCAATGTCAGACATCGCGCGGATCAGACGCTTCGCCTGCGTCGCAGAGAGTACGCCTCGCATGGATTCCTTCCCCGCATCCACGGGGATGTAGACCGTGGTGGCAGCATTATATACGGGCTTGAGGACATAGTACTCCCTCTTCCCGTCTACACCCGGCATGCACAGCGTCGTCACTTCCTCGACCGTACATACACCCTTACTCCCACAGACTACGTATTCACCCTTGCCAAACACAATACTTCTCCTTTTCCAAACCAAAAACGACACCCGAAACTACTGCTATTTTATTATAGCAGAATTCTTCAGGTGCCGCTAGTAAATTTTCTGAAATTAGAGAAGTTTTGTGGATTTTGCGCAGAACATTTGGGGTCTGTTTTGTGCATTATGCGAATAATTTCTTGCTCCGCCAGTGATGGCCTTATGTTGCCATGCACCCTGGAAGTAACGGATCAGGCAAACAACGCCCGTGGTCACCCAAGTGGCACCCGTGGTAAGCCATACGCCCCAGAAGCCGATGGCTGCGATGCCGGTAAATACCTTTGCGTAAACCAGTCGACCTGCCACCTCGGTGATGCCGTTGATCATGGAGAAGGCTGCGTCGCCGCATCCGTTCATCAGGCCTCTGGGCACGTAGATCATGCCAAGGCCGAAATAGCAAAGGCTCGTCATCTTTAACGCGCTGGTCGCGATCACAACGGTCTCAGGGTTATCCTTGATAAAGAGGCGAACCAGTGACTCGCCGCCAAGGTACATCACGGGGATCATGGCCAGGCTAAAGATCAGTACCATCAACGTTGCCTGACGGAAGCCCTTCTTTACGCGCTCCACGTTGCCGGCACCGATATTCTGACCGGAATAAGTGGTTACGGCGCTCGCCAGCGAGGTATAAGGCTGCTGTACAAGCTGCTCGATGCGGGCGGTAACGGTATAGGCTGCCATGACGGTCTCGCCAAAGCCATTGACCACGCCCTGCAATGCCATGCAGGATACCGCGATCATGGAGCTTTGCAGCGCGATGGGCACGCCCAGGCGGAAGGACCTTGCGATGATCGCCTTGTGGGGCTTTAGCTCCTCTGCGGTCAATCTAAAGTACGGTACCTTTGCGTAAGCATACGCCAAACAGGTCACGGCGGAGATGAACTGCGCCAGAATGGTTGCCAGCGCCACGCCAAAGACGCCAAGGCCCAGCGCCAGTACGAAGGTCAGGTCAAGCACCACGTTGCAAAGGCTCGACACGATCAGGAAATACAAGGGCGTTCTCGAATCTCCCAAGGCCCTTAGGATGGCGGCGATGCCGTTGTACATGGCGATGCCGACAATGCCAAGGCAGGTGGTCCGCATATAAGTCACGGACTGGCTCATGATGGAATCCGGCACCTGCAAAAGTCTTAAGATGTGGGGCGTCGCCAGAAATCCGATCAGGCTGACCGTCAGTGCCGCCGCTATGAGTACGTAAAAAGAATTCGCAATTGTTGCACGTACGTTGTCCTCATCATTTGCGCCATAATATTGAGAAACGATGACGCCAATGCCGATCGCCAGACCGGAGCTGAGTGAAAAGAACAAAAAATTGGTAGAACCACAGGTACCTACGGCCGCCAGTGCGTCAGAGCCCACGAAGTTGCCTACAACAATGGAATCCACCATATTATAAAGCTGTTGGAACAGGTTACCGATCAGTAACGGAAGCGCAAATTTTAATATATGCTTTGCAGGACTTCCAACTGTCATGTTTGTCGTTTGTGTCTTTGCCATAAATCTCCTCATCCCTCTTGAAGGGTTATGTTATAACGGTTTTCTCTTCTTGATTTCAGATTCATCCTATCACCTTTGTATTTTTCTTCCACTCATTACTTGCCTACATATTCTCATAATTTGTCTTCTCATTTTCTTCTTGACTTTTGCACAAAAATCGGCTAAATTTGAACCATAATCTATGATTTATTGACATCTTTGTGATGACGTCCATTGGTTTTTCAAAGGGAACAAGTCAATTTATAGTTAGTTTTGAGTCATTTATGAGGTAAAACATGACAAATAACAAGAAACCAGAGCACATCTACTTTCCGCAGCCGATCAACGTTATCCCCAGCGTTCCGACAAAATATGAATTGCATTGGCATCACTTTACGGAGCTCATCTTCTATCCGATGAACTCGCATTCCACCTCCGTTCCAAAGATCATCGTTGATCAGGTGGTTTATGAGCTGCATCCGGGTGACACGCTCCTCATTTGGTCGAGTGAGATGCATTCCGTGGAATCCAACGGTGACAACGCGCTCCTCGGCATACAGTTCCCCTCCTCACTCCTGACGGATCTTCCGGAGTTTGCGTCGTATTCGCATCTCTTCCGCAACTATCATCTGATCCGCAGGGATGACGGTGAGATGGAATTCCTCGCAGAGTACATGCATGAGAAACTCCACCAGATCGTCAGCGTCCGCAATGCAGAGGCGCCCTTCCATGGCGTAGAGGAACTGATCTGTGTCTACGAGCTGTTCATGCAATTCGGCATCTTCTTGCAGAACTCCATTCTGCCGAAGGACGTGGCGGCGCGTCAGGGCAACACGCGCACGATCGACAAGATCAATGCCGCTTGCCGCTTCATCGCGGAGAACTGCGACAAGGACCTAACCCTCGACAGCATCGCAGATCAGGTTGGCTTTAGCTCCTGCTACTTCTCCCGCGTGTTCAAGCAGACAATCCAGTGCAACTTCGTGGAATACCTAACGCTGCAGCGATTAAAGAGGGCGCAAAACCTCCTCGCTGACACGGACGATGCGATCACGACGATCGCCATGGAGTCTGGCTTCAAGAGCATTTCCACCTTCAACCGCGTCTTCCAAAAGTATAAGGGCTGCTCTCCCAGCGAGTTCAAGCGGCACTACCTTCAGTAAAACACAAAAAAGCGTATGCAAAAGGCCGGCTCCCGAGAGGGGAGTCGGCCTTGTTTTGTTTTTCGCTTTAGTAAATAAAGATCTGCTTGTCATATGCAGCATTGCGTTGCAGGGATTCCAGCGCGTTCTTGTCAAACTGACAATCGCTGAAGGTTACGTAGGCATCTTCGCCAACGTAGAACATGTCGCCCTGAAGATTTCGGAAGGAACAACCATCGAAGTAAACGCTGCCACTGGTGAGCGTAAACATGGTGAATTCCTTACAGTTCTCAAAGCGCGTATTTTTCACGTAGGTGTAGCCGTTGTCATACATTACCATGCAGCCGTAGGTGCAATCGTGGATCACGCAGCTGTCGAGCGTCACGTCACTGCACTCCCAAAGCTCGATCGCATGTGCGCCGCAGCCGTACAGATCACAACCAGTCAGCGTAACGTAATTGCCAAGGCGGAACGCCAGTACGTCGCCGCTGCAGTATCCAGGCTCGATCTCATGGCCAAAAACGACGTTGTTGATGTCGATGAAGTCACAATCCTCAAATGCCAGAACCCTCGATCCAGGACATTCGCAAACGATTCTCGCGGGATTTTCGGGATCTGCGGAATTCAAAACCACGTTGCGAAGGTGATAAGCCATAACCTCCCAGGTGTCTTCGTCCCAACCGGTATACAGAAGGCCCTCGGAATTGGTACCGCCCTCATCCTCATACAGGTATTTCGGCATCTTGCTAAAGCCGTTCTCATCCCTGAGCCACTTGGTCAGGTTATAGGTGCCGGGCTCTAGGTAGATCAGGCTGCCGCTCTTAAATGCATTTACCAGCTCATCCGTATTCTTAACGGTGATAACGTCGCCAGGCCAGAAGTCTCTTTGATCGATAGACTTCCAGTCAACGCCGGTGTAAGCAGGCAGCGTCATGGCGCGGGAGATGCCAAGCTTTTCCACGTGTGCGTCGATCATGGTCTGGACCTCAGCCTCTGTGTAGAGCTTGATATTCGCCTGTGCAAAAACCTTCTCGAGGAGCTCCTTGATCGCATCCTCAGTCAGAGAATCCCCATCGCAGTATGTCTCGTAGGAGTAGGTCAAAACCTTGCTTTCATCTTCATTCTCCTGCCAAGGCTCAAAACGATACTGCAGGATCTCAAAATAGTCAAAGAGGAATTCGTCGTCTTCCTCCACAAGTTCAGAAAACGCCTTGCCGAGAGGCTCATCCGTGCCATACCAGTCATATGCGGAGTCGCTCATGATGCCGTACACGTACTGGTACTTTCCCTCTGCGTTAATGATGCCATAGGAGGCGCTCCAGCCCATGCCCCAATAGTAGCTGTCATCGATAAAGCCGTATTGGTTCACGATGGAATTGTAGGAGCGGTATCCTGACTCGGTTCTGTGGCAGATCTGCAGCTTTCCGTCGATGTTCTTGATGACATAGTCGCTAGAACCGCCTTCGCCCCAAAGGTCGCCCTCCGTCACGACCTGCAGGCCAAGCTCCGGCTCGCCGTCGTTACCGCAGTCGAGATCCATCCAGGAAGCGCTGACCACGCGGGTGGCAATGTCAGTGTCACGGTCTTCCACGTCCTGAATGCGTCTCACGAAATCACGCAGGGTATAGCCGTCTTTGTTGTCAAAGTACGGGATGTCCTTGTCATTATCCCAGTCATAGTAAGTGATGTTAACGTTGTCGCAGTAAACCTTTTCCTCGCCCTTTAGGAACCCTTCATAGAGCTCCTTGGAGGTCTTCACGGGCTTCGTTTGGATCTCGCCCTCACCGTCCGTAGAGGGCTCAGCAGAGGTTTTCTCTACGCTAGACTCGGTTCTCTCCTCGTCATCATCGGCAGAGGTCTTGGCCCCCTCACCGCCGCAGGCCGCAAGGCTGAAAGAAAGCAGTGCCACGGATGCAAAAAGCGCCAGTTTCTTAAAGATGCTTTGTTTCTTCACGATTCCATCCCCCTTTTACTCACTTAATTCTATGGTGCTAAAAAACGCTTCTCATGCGCTCTCATTCATTTTACTGAGCTTCGCTGCCTGATCTGCTGCGATGCAGGCATCGATGATCTCTTGAATGTCGCCGTTCATCACCTTGTCAAGCTTATAAATGGTCAGTCCGATGCGATGGTCGGTCACTCTTCCCTGCGGGAAGTTATAGGTTCTGATCTTCTCGGAACGGTCTCCGGTACCGATCTGGCTCTTACGAAGCTCTGCCTCGGCGTCATGGCGCTGCTGGAGCTCGATGTCATAGAGCTTTGCCTTCAGAAGGGCAAATGCCTTTGCCTTATTCTGGAGCTGTGATTTCTCAGTCTGGCTGTACACGACGATGCCCGTCGGGTAGTGGGTCAGTCTTACGGCAGAGTCGGTGGTGTTGACGCACTGTCCGCCGTTACCGGATGCACGCATGACGTCGATTCTGATGTCCTTTTCGTCAATGACGATGTCGATGTCGTCATCTACCTCAGGCATTACGGCCACGCTAATGGTGGAGGTGTGGATTCTGCCGCCACTCTCGGTCTCAGGGACTCTCTGCACGCGGTGTACGCCGCTTTCGTATTTCATGACGGAGTAGGCGCCCTGGCCGTTGATCATGAACTGGACTTCCTTCATGCCGCCGATGCCGATCTCGTCGACGTTCATGGTCTCAACCTTCCATCTTCTGGACTCCGCATAGTGTACGTACATGCGGTAGATTTCTGCAGCAAAGAGGGCTGCTTCGTCTCCGCCTGCGCCGGCTCTGATCTCGACGATCACGTTCTTCTCGTCGTTGGGGTCCTTGGGCAGGAGGAGGATCTTCATCTCTTGCTCGAGCTCCTCGACGCGCTTCTTACTGTCGCTCAAGGTCTCCTTGATCATCTCTCTCATGTCCTCGTCGCTCTCTTCGTCGAGCATGGCGAGGGAGTCCTCGATGTCCTGCTTGCATTTCTTATATTCTTTATATGCATTTACAATAGGGGTGAGGTCGCTCTGCTCCTTCATGAGCATGCGGAATCTCTCCGGATTGCTGGTCACGCTGGGCTCGCTAAGCTCGCCCATGAGTTCTTCGAACCTGATCAGCAGGTCTTCTAACTTATCAAACATAATGGTCTCCTTTATCACTCGGGGCTACGCTTGCCGAGTCTTTTTCAGGGACGTTCGCACTCCGTAATTTTACGTAGCGGATGCTAAGGCATCTCACGCACTGTCCAAGTTCAGGACCGTGCGTGATACGCTGCCTAAGCACCGACGTAAAATACGGCCCTGAAATAGACTCGACAACCAGCCCCTCGAGGTACTGGTTGAATTTACTTCGTTAACGAGTAGCTGCAAATAATCAGGTTTGCTACAAGCCATCCTTGGGGCTGTATACGCCAGTTACAACGCGGTCAAGTCCGGCATAATCCTTGACGATCTTTACTTCTAAACACCCTTCCTGCTGCATCAGAGTCCGTACCGCTTCGCCTTGGTCGTAGCCGATTTCGAAGAAGATCATGGCACCTTTGTTCAGGTATGATTTGCACTCCTTCAGGATTCGGCGGTAGAAATGGAGGCCGTCGGCGGTGCCGTCGAGGGCAAGGCGAGGCTCATGGTCGCGGACTTCGGGCATGAGGGTGTCAACGATGGCCGTTGGTATGTAGGGCGGGTTCGAGGTAAGGATGTCGAACTTGCCCGTCACGTTTTCAAAGAGGTCGCCGCAAATAAAGGTGCAGTCGCGATCAGGGATCAGTTTCTGCGCGTTGCGGCTTGCAACTTCCAGGGCGGCGGGAGATAGATCGACGCCGACGCCGTGGCATTCGTTAGAGTATTTGAGGAGGCTGATGAGAATGCAGCCGCTCCCAGTGCAAAGGTCGAGGATGGCACTCCCGCCGTGGAGGTCTTTCATGACTTCTTCCACGAGGATTTCGGTATCCTGTCTTGGGATCAGAACGTTCTCATTCACCTCAAAGGTCAGTCCCATGAAGTCTTGGACTCCGGTAAGGTGTTGCAGGGGAATGCGGTCAGCGCGCTTCGCGATGGCAGTAAGGTATTTCGCCTCCTGCGCTGGATCGGCTTCGCGATCTCCATGTGCAAGCAAGGTGCTGCGGTCGATCTCGCAGGCCCACTCCAAAAGGAGTCTTGCGTCAAGGGCTGCTTCAGGCACACCCGCCTGCTCCAGGGTCTGTTGTCCAAGCTTTTGCAGTAGCTGATAGATCATGCTTCTTCCTCATCCCAGGTATAGCCAAAGGTATTCGTTAGGTACTCTCTCCAATCGAACACGGCGTCAACGGAAGCGATGGCCACCTCCACCATGTCCTCGTCCGGCTCCTTGGTAGTGATCATCTGGAACAGGAATCCGGGGAAGGAAAGAATGTTCACGAAAACATTGTCAAATCTTCCGGCAAGGCGAATGAGCTCATAGGAAATTCCCGCAACCACGGGCATCAGGAGAATGCGCAGGCAAACTCTCTGGAGCACTCCATCCACGTTGATAAAGAAAAACAGCACGATGCTGACGATCAGCACAAAGAAGATAAAGCTCGTTCCGCAGCGCTTATGGAAGCGGGAGCTCTTCATAACGTTTTCAACGGTCAATTCATGGCCGCGCTCGATGCAGTTGATGCATTTATGCTCTGCGCCATGATATTGATACAGGCGTCTGATATCCTTCATGAGGCCGATGCCTGCCGCATAGAGCAGGAAGATGGCGATGCGGATCGCGCCCTCAATGATCAGGAGCAGGGAGTGATTGCGCACGAAGCCTTCGAAGTAGCGGGACGCAAAATAAGGCAGTACCACAAAGATGCCAAGGGCAAGCGCGATGGATATCACGGTCACGATCGCGGAAAGGACCTTTTCACCCTTGCCGCCGCTGAT
>JAFPRF010000220.1 GCA_017400965.1 Lachnospiraceae bacterium | reverse complement strand
TTCTGAAGAGGTTTTGAAACAGTATTATGATGCCAGTCGTTGGAACGGAAGCCTATTCCAGGCGCAGTACTTGGATGGTACGGAAGGCAAGGGCGAGAGTTATTTTCTGGCACCGATCAGAGGACTCTTGGTGATTTGGCTGGTGCTGGCTGGCTTTGCGGCGATCCTGTTCCAAAAGATGGACGAGAGCCAGGGCGTGTATGACGGAATCCCGGCAAGAAAGAGACTGCTTTATTCTTTCGCCATGCAGGCGGTTGTGTTATTCAACGGCGGCGTGATCTATTTGATCGCACTAAAACTTCTCGGCGTATTTACAAGCTTTTTCTGGGAGATTTTGTTGCTGATCCTCTTGCTGATCAGCACGGCAGCATTTTGTAACGTGGTGGGACTCTTGTTCAAAAGGATCGAGGCCATCGGTATCATGATCCCGATCGTGACGCTCATGATGGTGGCGTTTTGCCCGATCTTTATCAACATTCGCAGATTCTGGATGGTACAAAGCCTGATGCCGCCTTACCTGTACTTAAAGGCGCTGCACGGCGACGGGTACCTAAAGTACATGATCGCCTATGCGTTAGGCGGGCTGCTACTTTGCTTTACGATCAATCGGATCAAATACAGAAGATAATCAGGATAAAAGACAATGACGTTAAAAGATTTAGAGATTGGAAAAAAAGTTGAGATCACTGCGGTTGGCGGAGAAGGGGCGCTCAGACAGCACCTTCTTGACATGGGCCTTATCCCTGGCGCAAAAATAAAGATCGTCAAATATGCGCCCATGGGCGACCCCATGGAAGTACGCATTCATGGCTATGAGCTGACGCTCCGTCTTTCGGAAGCGGAGCAGATTGAAATCCTAAATGACGAAGATAAAACGCCGGAGACCCCAGAGGAGCGGGCGGCGAGAAAGAAAATCGCGCACCCCGGCCTTGGCGAGGGCGGTAAGTATCACGTAAAGGAAGGCGAAAACCCTCTGCCGGAAGGCACGGTGCTGACTTTTGCGCTTGCCGGAAATCAAAACTGTGGTAAGACAACGCTGTTTAATCAGCTGACGGGTTCCAATCAACACGTGGGAAATTTCCCTGGCGTGACCGTGGACCGAAAGAGTGGTTCGATCAAGGGCTTCCCTAATACGGAGATCACGGACCTGCCTGGCATTTATTCTCTGTCGCCGTACTCGAGCGAAGAGATTGTGACGAGACAGTTCGTCATTCATGAAAAGCCCACGGGCATTATCAATATCGTAGACGCAACCAATATCGAACGAAATTTGTACCTGACCATGCAGCTGATGGAGCTCGGGATCCCGATGGTGCTGGCGCTGAACATGATGGATGAGATGCGCGGCAACGGCGGCTCCGTTGACGTAAACCGCATGGAGGCGGCGCTTGGCATTCCCGTGGTGCCGATCTCGGCGGCCAAGAACGAGGGCGTGGATGAGCTTGTAACACATGCATTGCATGTGGCGAAATATCAGGAAAGCCCCGGAAGAATGGATTTTTGCGATGCCAGTGACCATGGCGGCGCAGTTCACAGATGCCTGCACGGCATCATTCACCTGATCGAGGATCATGCGGTGAAGGCGGGAATACCTGTAAGATTTGCCGCGACGAAGCTGGTAGAGGGTGATGAACACATCTTAAATGCGCTTGAACTGGATCAAAACGAGAAAGAAATGCTCGAGCACATCATCAGTCAGATGGAGCAGGAGCGCGGACTCGACCGCGCCGCAGCCATTGCGGACATGCGGTTTCTCTTCATCAAAAAGCTCGTGAAGGAAACGGTGGTAAAGCCCCGCGAGAGTAAGGAGCATGAGAGAAGTACGAAGATCGATAAGCTCCTCACCGGAAAGTTTACGGGTATTCCGATGTTTATCCTGATCATGGCGGCAGTGTTCTTCCTGACCTTTAACGTGATCGGTGCTTTTTTACAAGGACTTTTGGAGAAACTGGTGGAGATGCTGGGCGATGCAACAGCGAAGGCCTTTGTCGCCTGGGACGTGAATGAAACGGTAAGTTCACTGGTGCTGGACGGAATTTTCGCCGGCGTCGGGAGCGTCCTAAGCTTCCTGCCCGTGATCGTGACACTCTTTTTCTTCCTGTCGCTATTGGAGGATACGGGTTACATGGCCCGCGTGGCCTTTATCATGGATAAGCTGCTACGAAGGATCGGCCTGTCCGGTCGAAGCATTGTACCGATGCTGGTCGGCTTTGGCTGTACGGTGCCTGGCGTTATGGCGACGAGAACGCTGCCTTCCGAGCGCGACCGTAAGATGACGATCCTGCTGACACCCTTCATGAGCTGCTCTGCAAAGCTCCCGATCTACGGGTTCCTCACCGCGACCTTCTTCCCGAAGTACGCGGGACTGATCATGGTGGGACTTTACTTTGGCGGCATTTTCGTTGGCATTTTAACGGCGCTGATATTCAAAAATACGCTCTTTCGCGGCGAGGCAGTGCCGTTCGTTATGGAGCTGCCGAACTACCGCCTGCCGGGGCTTAAAAACGTGATGCAGCTTTTGTGGGAGAAGGCGAAGGATTTCCTACAGAGAGCCTTTACCGTGATCTTCATGGCGACGATCGTGATCTGGTTCCTGCAGACCTTTAACCTGCGCTTTAGCGTGGTGACGGATTCGAAGGACAGCAT
>JAFPRF010000031.1 GCA_017400965.1 Lachnospiraceae bacterium | reverse complement strand
GATCATTCCCCATCTCGCCACGTTTGCCGTTCCTAAAATACCCCACTTAACCTTGTCCATGCCTGCTCCTTTCCGAATGTGATCACTGATTATCTAACGCAAAATGTTTCTTCTACCGTTTCAAAGCCTTCTGCCTTCACTGCCAGCTTACAGCTTCCTTCCTCGTACCCCGTGCGCAGGATCGCTAGTGCCCGCCCTCTAAAGGTAGTGGCAAAAGCATCCGTATAATCTTCTTCTGTAATCGGATTTGCGCTGCCAAAGCCAGCCAGCTCGCATACCCCCGTAACGTCTGCTTCCAGCTTCACCTCCGCATTCGGTACAACGCGGCCCTCCTGATCCAAGACTTCAATGCCAACATAGATTAGGTCATGTCCATCAGCAAACGCCTCCGCCTTTTCCGAAACCAATCGAAGCTTTGCAGGCGCTCCCGTAGTCGAAAGCTCCGCCCTGCTGATCTCTTTTCCATCCTGATAGCTGATCGCAACTACCTTTCCCGGTTGGTAGGTCGTCTCAAAGCGAACGCTGTTTGGCAGAGGTCTCTCCTTGGAAACCTGCTTTTTCCCGATGCTACTTCCATTGACGAATACTTCAACTTCCTCAGCTTTGGAAAATACCACCAGTTCGATAGGTGCTCCTATGGTCTCATAATTCCAACAAGAAAGCACGGCAGGGAATCCCCACATGCTGACAAGCTCTCTTTTTCCAAAGGTCATCGGATGCATGGAATAAAGATAGGTCTTTTCGCTTCCCCAGACAATGCTTCGATAAGCGCCCTGCGGCAACATCCGTCCAGTAATGTCATAGTCGGCGTCATTTGCCGTTCTCCAAGGGTAGGGAGACGTATCCTGTGGCATCAGATTCCAGGGGAATTTGGGGGCCGTTTCATCCTGGAAGTCATAATATGCCGCCTTTCCAAGCCCCGCCTCTCCTAAATAGTCCCATGCCGTCCAGGTAAAGTCACCGATCACGTATGGGAGACGCTCCACCATGGGCCAGCGGAACCCTATTTCCTTCGGGAAATTCTCAGAGCCTAATATCACTCTCTCCGGGAACAGCTCATGATCCCGCTCATAAAGATCCTCCATGTAATTATATCCAACAACGTCAAGTCCATTGGTAAACGGCTCCGTGCCCTTCTCCCAAAGGATTTCTCTTTCATTGTTGGCATTTTGTGTCTGATTCATTCCAGCGGCCAAAGCGTCATCCAGTCCGCTCCAGAAGGAACAAATTCCGTTGCTGACAGGCCTCGTTCCATCAAGGGAACGCACCTTCTCAGCAAGCATCGTCGCACGCTCATACCCATCACTTAGTCCGCCACGCTCTGGGATCTCATTACCCGTCGACCATAAAATGACGCAGGGCGCAGTTCTGTCTCTCTTTACAAATGCAGTCAGGTCCTTTTCCCAATCCGACGCGAAGAATTGATTGTAATCACCGCCGCGCTTACCCATGGCCCATGCGTCAAATGCCTCATCAAAGACATACATGCCGACCCGATTACATGCCTCGATCAAAGCTGCGGATGGTGGATTATGCGCCGTGCGGATCGCATTAAATCCAACCTCCTTGAGCTTCTTGATCTTTCTTTCCTCAATCCTTGTCAAGGTGACGGACCCAAGCAAACCATTGTCATGATGCAGGCAGCCGCCCTTTAGCTTTACGCTCTTTCCATTGATCAAAAGACCGCGTACGGCATCTGCGGAAATCGTGCGAATGCCAAACAGCGTAGACGCCTCGTCCACCGTAACCTCTTCGCTCTTGACAAAATGCGTGCGGTATGCGCCTATGTCCTTCACGGTAGCCTTGACCTTATACAAATCAGGATGTTCCGCATCCCAAAGCATGGGATCTTTCACCGTCATTGTCATCCGTGCCGTTTCCGTCTTCCGCGCACTAACCTGAATCACACGCTTTGTTTCGGCAACGATGACTTCGCTTCCTTCAGGAGAAAGCGTTAACGTCACCTCTGCCATGCGATTTCCAAGTCCGGCATTCTCCACCTCGACCTGCGCCTCTAAAAAGGCATATCCGTCAGCCACTTCCTTGGTGGATACAAAAATCCCGTCAGGAACAAGATGCACCCTTGGTCCGTGCATGAGTTCCACGCCGCGATACAAACCAGAGCCCGTATACCAACGGGAATTCGGTTGCATGCTAGTATTAACGTTGACGGTAATGCGGTTTTCCTCTCCAAAGGTTACGTAATCCGTCAGATCAACATACTTTGGCGCATACCCATTATGCCAATGGGCAACCTTGCTCCCGTTCACGTCAACGGAAGCGTTCATCATAACGCCGTCAAATTTTAGTCCGACGCATTCCTGCTCCCATTCCTTAGGGAAAAATACATATTTCGTATAATTCGACAAACCACCGGTAAAATATCCCATGTCAACGCTCGCAGGCGCATCAGGAGACACAGGCGTCCCAATCATGCCATCGTGCGGCAGATTTACTTCCACGCCGGGATCACTGCCAAGCATCCCGATGGAATCTAAATATCCCCTTCGAAACGTCCATTTTTCATCTAAACTGATCGTTTTCATTCCGTCTCCCCTTCTCTTTCTCCTACGTCTTTTCTTTCTCTTACGCCTTCACTTTTTTCAGTCATCCTTAGGCCATGTGCTTCCAACGTCAAGTCCTCTCGCCCGAAGCCATTCATCCGCCACCGTCACATATCGCTTTTCTCCTGTCTCATTCTCCAGCGTCACGGACACCATGAACCCTTCTTGCCCTGCAGGCCGCTCCTCGCATCCGAAATCCCCGTCAAAGACATGCTTAATCGTCCATTTCTCTTTCTCGTACAATTGTGGAGCCTCCTACGCCTTTAGCTTCGATACAATCTCAGGCACGAGTCCTTCCGGCTGCGAAGGCGCGTCGCCAATGGTCGCACCTGCTTCCAAAAACCACTTGTTCACCTCATCCAGGCTTAATTCCTCCCAAGCACCGCCGCGGTGGATCTCCATCGGAAGCTTTACCTTGAGCCCGCCCATGCCGTCAAACAATTCGTTTGGATAAAAAATCGTCGGTCTTTCACGGCGAAGCAATCGCTCCGCATAATCCTTCTCAGACACGATGGGATCCTTGTAGAGAATGCCTCCGTTTCCATCCCCAATACCGCCCTTGAAGTGAGTGTCGGAACCTGCCTGGATCATAAAACCGTGATGCAATGCATAACATAGTGCCGCGAGATTGTCATTCGCCGTATTGGCAGTATTGATGCCTTCGATCCCATCCACTTCGTCCGCATAGAGATGGATCTTTTTTATATAATTTCGATCGCGGAACGGGTGCGCCTGCATCACGGCGCCGCCTGCATCATGAACCGCCTTGATCATCTCTTCTCTCGTCCAATGAGGGATTTCAGGATGTGCAAGAAGAAACTCTCTGCCCACGCCGTAGATCATGAATTCGTCGCCCTCGAAATTCTCCTCGATCCCAAAGAACACCTTAAATCCAATCGCATCACCGGCCTTCTTTGCCTCCTCATAGCCCTTCATATAGGCATCCACGTACTCTGGCCAAGGAAGCTCTCTTGAAGGCCGCGTGTTTCCATGGAAAAAGTGGTCCGTAATAAAGATCGCGTCATAACCCAGCTCTTTGAAGATTGCAGGATATTCCCTTCCCGGAGTCACGCCGCAAGCGCTTCCTTCCACCGTATGCAGGTGGGTCTCATAACGATACAGCCCCGTGGCCTTCGAATCCCATTTCTTTGGCTCAACCAGCCTTTTCATCATGAATCCGCAGGTAAAGGGAAAGAAATCAAACTTTTGCGAACCCACGTGTTCAACGCCATATTTCTCATACCATTTACGAAGGGCCTGATT
>JAFPRF010000219.1 GCA_017400965.1 Lachnospiraceae bacterium | reverse complement strand
TGGATCAGCTCCAAAACCTGCTTGGCATCCTCTTTTTCAAAGGGCTCCAAGGGATAAAGGCCTTCGCGATATTTCGAAAGTCCCACGGGCACCACCGATACGCTCTGAAGATTCGGTGCGTACTTCATCATCTCTTGGATCGAAAATTCCGGTTCCTTCCCGTCATTGATCCCCTTGCAAAGAACAATCTGTCCGTTCATGATGATGTCCGCCTCCATGAAGCGGTCCACCTTCTTTAGTGCGTCACCCGCGAAACGGTTGTTCAGCATCTTGCAGCGAAGCTGCGGGTTCATGGTCTGAAACGAAATATTAATCGGACTTAGGTGATATCTGCAAATGCGGTCCACGTCCTTATCAGACATGTTGGTGAGGGTCACGTAATTTCCCTGTAAGAACGAGAGCCTCGAGTCATCATCCTTGAAATACAGGGTCTCGCGCATGCCCTTTGGCATTTGATCGATAAAGCAAAAGATGCATTTATTATGGCAATGATGATATTCATCCATCAGGCCATTTTCAAAGGTGATCCCCAGATCCTCGTCGAATTCCTTATCGATCTCTAAGAGCCACTGGTCTCCGCCTCGCTTTTCCACGAGAACTTCGACGTACTCGTCCTGCGTTAAGAACTGATAGTCGAAAATGTCCTCGATGGGCGTATTGTCAATGGCTAAAATGGCGTCGCCAGGCTCGATCTCCATCTCCTGCGCGATACTTCCCTCCGCCACGGATTTCACGATATGCTTTTTATACGATGGTTCCTGCTTTGAAGCCATAAGAACTCCTTGCGTTTCATATTTTCATCTCTTTCCGCTCCCTCTAGTATACCCGAAATCTCTTGACGTGTCGATAGGAGAATGCTATAAATAAGTATGGTTTAGAGAGGAGAAAAGACATGCCTGATTTACGAGAATTAGAAAATGCAATGCCCGTAGCCCCCTTAAAGATCGTGGCGCTTTCCTCGGCGAAGAGAATGGGGCAGCGCATCAATAATTACATGGTGGAATTCCGCAAAAGCGTGCATAATGACAAGGTAAAGAACGACCCTGCCTTCCATGGTTATTTTGAAAAAAATTATCTGGTAGACTGTGAAACGCCTCGCTTTGGAAGCGGCGAAGGAAAAGCCGTTTTTAACGAATCCATCCGCGGAAAGGATCTCTTCATTCTTGTGGACGTATGCAATCACAGCATCACCTACGAGATGAACGGTTATACGAATCACATGTCCCCGGACGACCATTATCAGGACTTAAAGCGCGTGATCAGTGCCTGCAATGGTAAGGCACACCGCATCAACGTGATCATGCCTTTCCTGTATGAAGGTCGTCAGCATAAAAGAAATGGCCGCGAGTCCCTGGACTGTGCCTACGCACTGACCGAGCTTCGCGACATGGGCGTGAGCAATCTGATCACCTTTGATGCGCATGATCCCCGCGTACAGAATGCAACGCCGCTCACCGGTTTTGACAACTTCCTTCCGCCCTATCAGTTCATCAAGGCGCTCTTAAACGCCGAGATCGACCTTCTGGTGGATAAGGATCATCTTCTTGTGATCAGCCCTGATGAAGGCGCCTTAGACCGCGCGATCTACTTTGCGAGCGTGCTCGGCGTTGACACTGGTATGTTCTATAAGCGCCGTGACTACTCCGTGATCGTCAATGGTAAAAACCCCATCGTTGCGCATGAATTCCTCGGCGACAACATCGACGGAAAGGACATTATCATCATCGACGACATGATCTCCTCCGGCGGCAGTATGCTGGATACCGCTAAGCAGCTGAAGGGCATGAATGCAAGACGCGTATTTATCTGTACCACCTTCGGTCTGTTTACGGACGGACTCGATGCCTTTGATAAGGCCTACGAAAAGGGCTACTTCGATAAGGTGATCACGACGGATCTCACCTATCTGCCTCCCGAGCTTTACAGCAGGCCTTACTTCGTTGAGGCAGACATGAGTAAGTTCATCGCTTCCATCATCGATTTCATGAACCACGACGTTTCCATGGCAGGCGTTATGGCTACCACCGATAAGATCCACTCGATCCTCGAGAGCTACAACAATCGTTCTAACATGGACATCGTTGAATAAAAAGCAGAATTACTTTTCTTCGTTACCATCGGGTTTCTCCTGTACGTGATACAGGGGAAACTCGATATTTACTTTAAACAGATCTCCGTCCAGTTGGATCTCAAAGCTTCCGCCGAGAACGTTTGTCAGGCTCTTTGCAATGTAAAGTCCCAGGCCGCTTCCTTCCGTGCTACGTGAGCTGTCGCCGCGGATAAAGCGTTCCGTGAGCTCGTCCGCATGAATGTTCATCTGGGCTCTCGATACGTTCTTGATCTGCAGGAGCACGCTCTCACCGATCACGTGTACCTCTGCGTACACTCTGGTGCCTTCCATCGCATATTTACAAATGTTATTGAACAGGTTCTCCATGATGCGCCACATTCTACGGCTGTCGGCATAGATGAGGGGCGTTGTTTCGTCGATCTCCGCAACCACGGAAAGCTTTGCCGCCTCGAGTTTTTCGGAGAGTTCACCGATGCTCTGCTGAAGCAGTTCACCCAAATTCAGCACCTCGAGATTCAGCGTGATGTTTCCGGAGGAAATCTTCGATGCCTCCACGAGATCGTCGGTTAAGTCCTTCAATCTCTGAGACTTTCCTTCCAGAATCTCCACGTAGTTCCTTGCCTGCGGATCCTGAATGTTAGAACGCTTTAAGAGATCCACGTAATTGATGATCGAGGTCAGCGGTGTCTTTAGGTCATGGGATACGTTGGTGATCAGGTCGGTCTTGAGTCTTTCATCCTTCACGCTTGTCTTTACTGCATTGTCAATGCCTTCACCGATATTATTGACCGCATCGGCCAAAAACTTATTCATGCCGTGAAGACCGTCCTTGGTCAGCTTGTACTCCACCTCACCGGAACGGATGCGATTGATGCCGTCGATAATGTCATTGAATTCCGCGTTCCTGCGGAACAGGCGAGCGGCCACGGCAATGTCCAAGATGGCGACAAAGACGACCAGACCCACTCTTCTCAGCGTATCATGGAAGGACATGATCCCGATGATCGAAAGGAAGTTCAGCAGTAAAAAGATCAAATACGGGAGAAGTACACTGATCATGGAATTTTGATGCGCCATGACCGTTTCGAACAGATTGTAGATTCCATTGATCAAGATGCGCAGCAGGCTGTCCCGATAAACGTTGAAGGTCTTCAGTCTTCTCACCACGCTGTACCAAACCAGGCAGAACAGAAGGCTGATGCTAAAGCCACAAAGCGCATACAGGCCATAGTTGTACAGAAGGCTCTCAATGAAATCCCCGCCGAGGGTCATGCGCTTTTCATAGATGGAAAGCGCGATCGTACGCATGTAAAGGATCGCGCGGTAAGCGCCATAGCCAAATCCTGCGGCGATGGCGACAAATACTTCCGTCCAAATCTTATCGAAGGCGTTCAGGCTGTGCTTAACGCTCCCATCCTCCGCATAGGTCGTTCCGCTCGTCACGGTCAGATATAATAGCAATGCGATCCAGATCAGCGCCAAAGAGATCAAAACAGTCAGGATCCCCGCCGTGTTGGGAACGATGCGCTCATACATCTCCCTCGCCACGTTAAATGCATCATCCTTGCACTCATAGTCCGTATCCAATAAGATCCAAATACAAACGTCCTCCAGATTCGGATACCTGCAAGCGCGAAGCAGCTCATAGACGTCTGTCTCCGTCAGCGCCTCATTTCCCATGATCTCGAGGCTGTTTGGATAATAGATCAGATAACGGAGATTTTCCTCAAAGCGCTCCGTCAGACTTTCGTCGTCCAGGTCCGCGAGGTCAGAAATATTGGTATAAGAGGTCTTCTCACCCTGATCATTGCTGATGCGGATCACGTACTTTAGGTTACTGCGCCCTTCCGCATAGAGCTTCGCGCAGTTCTGATAGAGCTCATAATTTTCTGCCAGCGTCGTGCAGACCTCTGCCACGTTCTTTTGCAGGCGCATGAAATCCGGCCAGTTGTCCACGAGATCATAGAGCTGCGTCTGATGATCGATGGTCGCATATCTGCACACCAAGGAATCAATGTAGACCGTAAGTCCGCCGTCATCTTCCTTGTTCAGCGTGATGCCCTCGGAGACCTTTCCGAGAATATAGGAAAAGGCCATGTCCTCGAGCTGTTCCGTCGTAAACTCCCGCATCTTTTCGATGATGGGGGCCTGCTTCTCATAATAGTTCTCATCATGGATGGATTCATTAAAATAACCGGCAAATGTCAGATTGCCATAGCCGTCCAGCAGGAAGTTTTCAGGCACGCAGGCATTCTTGTAGTAGTTTACGAACTCAGAAAGGCTCATGGTGCGGCTCTTGTACTCCAGGCCATATCTATCCCAAATGATCAGGTCCTCGAGCTTAAAACGCGCCGTGGAGATGCCGTAGTACACGCCCGTGGCGCCATAGCGGTTCATGAACGCCGTGACGTCGATCACCTTGGAGGCTTCGAAATGCCCGTTCACTTCCATTTGGTCCTGGATCACACCTAGGCGGATCACGTCATTGATGGCCGTCTGGAACAGGTCCTGAAAGAGCTCCGATTCCTCAAAGCTCGACTTTTGCGTCAAGGGGTCGAGGGAATAGGTCTTTTGCCCCTTCATGGTCGTGACGGTCAGGAAGGAATTGAATAAGATCACGGCGATGAGCACGCAAACAGCGGCTGCCACAAAATGCTGCGCCAGCCCCAGTCCAAGTCTCTTAAAGATTGCCGTACTCTTTCCCTTTTTCACGCCTTACTCCCTAACGTTATTGATCATTATCGATCTTGTATCCAACGCCCCAAACCACCTTTAAATATCTGGGCTCTCTGGGGTTGATCTCGATTTTTTCACGAATGTGTCTGATGTGCACGGCCACGGTATTGTCAACGCCAATGGCCTCTTCGTTCCAAATGTTTTCGTAGATCTCATTGATGGAATAAACCTTGCCCTGGTTCTTCACAAGAAGGAGCAAGATGCTGTACTCGATCGGTGTCAGCTTCACGGGCTCGCCGTCCACAAACACCTGCTTATTCTCATCATTGATGGAAAGTCCGCCTACCTGATACTGCGATTTTCCTTCGCCCACGGCAGAGCCAAGGGAGGTATATCTGCGCAGGTTCGACTTCACTCTTGCAACCAGCTCCAATGGATTAAAGGGCTTCGTAATGTAATCGTCCGCGCCCACGTTCAGGCCTAGGATCTTATCGGAATCCTCCGATTTCGCGGACAAAATAATGATTGGAATACTGCTGTATTCGCGGATCTTTAAGGTCGCGCGAATGCCGTCGAGCTTCGGCATCATGACGTCCATAATGAGGAGCTGTACGTCATTCTTTCCAAGGAGCTCCAATGCCTGCTCGCCGTCGTATGCCTTTAAGACCTTCAGGCCTTCCTGGCTTAAGTAGATGTCTATGGCATCTACGATCTCTTTATCATCATCGCATACGAGTATCTGTGTCACTTTATTCCCCCTCCTTTAGCATCAAAAATCCAGCCATGTTTCCTCGTTTTCCGGCGCTGGCTCTGTGTGAGAACAAAAGGTCCTTATTTTGCGCCGTACATAGATCCGTTACGTCAATGTGTTCTGGCAAAACCCCTGCCCTAATAAACCAGATCAGATTCGCCAGCCAAAGATCCAACTGATACTTTCCGGGTGCCTTGCCAGGCTCTAGCACCTGCCGAAGTCCGGTGCTGCCCTGCATCGAGTAAATCCCGCTTTCTCGGATCATCTCCCGTTCCTTCAGCTCATCGCCCAGGGCATTTCGAAACGCCTCTGCCACCGTTTCATCGACCTCATAGCATTTCTGGCAGATGGATGGTCCGATCGCCACTAGAAGATCCTTGGGATCCGTTCCAAACTCCCGCGCCATGCGCTCTACCATTTTCCCCGCCATGTTGCCAGCCGTTCCGCGCCACCCAGAGTGCGCCATTCCGATAGCCTCTTTTACGGGATCAACAAAAAACAGAGGTACGCAGTCCGCGGTATAAACCGCAAGCGCGAGTCCCTTTTCATTTGTCACAAGTCCGTCAATATCGCCATAATCAGGCTCTTTTACGACAACCTTTCCCGCATCGCTCTGATCCACTCTGCGAATGTTCGTGGTATGCGTTTGCACCGTGCCGACGATGGACGTAACGTCGCACCCAAGGACCTTTGCGATCCTCTCATAATTCTCGCGAACGTTGCTTTTGTCATCCCCCAAATGAACGCTGAAATTCATGGAGGTAAATTGGCCTTTGCTAACGCCTCCCGCGCGGGTCGTAAAGAGATGCCTTACCTTCTCGCAGGCCGCAAGCTTGGGGAATGTCAGATAGGGAACCGGGTCACCAAAGCACAAGGAAAGGACGGGGGATTTTCGGCCCTCATCCCTTTGAAATTGCATCTCTAATTCGGTCTCCCAATTATATGCCATTGCCTGATTCTCCAGTCTTAAAATCCCCTGCGGGCTTTTCCCGCATATTGATGCGGAAATGCGTTTTTGATCCAGGTAACCTCGGATCCGTAAATGGCGATCACGTCATAGCGCACGCTCGTCCCGTCGCCCATGCCATGTATCAATCGATAATAATCCGCCACTCTGCATATGGTCTTTTGCTTTGTAAGGGTCACGGCCGCCTGGGGTGTACCCATCTCTAAGCTTTTTCGATATTTCACCTCGCAAAAGACGAGGTATTCGCCATGCCTTGCGATCAGATCGATCTCACCCTGCTTGGAGCGGAAATTCCGTTCCAGCACCTTGGCGCCATGGCGTTCTAAGTAAGAAGCGGCCAGGTCCTCCATCTCCGTACCCAGCGCGCGTTTGTTCGTTTGCTCCATGTATGTCCTTCCCGTCAGACGTAGTTCTTGATAAAGCTTCTGCGGTGGATCGGCGTCGGGCCGTATTTCAGTAACGCTTCGATGTGATCCTTGGTGCCGTAGCCCTTATTCTTTGCGAACTGGAATTCCGGATAGAGCTTGTCATATTCGCGCAGCATGCGGTCTCTGGTCACCTTCGCCATGATCGAGGCGGCGCCGATCGAAGCACTCTTCGCATCGCCCTTGATGATCTTCACCTGGGGCGTTTGGATCCCCGGAATGATCACTGCGTCATTGAGCAAAAGATCTGGCTTCACGCCAAGCTTTGAGATTGCCTCGCGCATTGCCTCATAGGTCGCCTGTAAGATATTGATCTCGTCGATCCGCTTCTCCGAGGCGCTTCCAACAGCCCATGCCACAGCCTTCTCCGCGATCACGTCATAGAGTTCCTCGCGCTTTGCCTCCGAAAGCTTTTTAGAATCATTGATATAGAGAATGTCACAATCCTTCGGCAAGATCACCGCGCCTGCGACCACGGGGCCCACCCATGGACCGCGGCCTGCCTCGTCAATGCCGCAGATCAGCTGATAGTTCGCGTATTCCCTCTCATAGGAAAAGAGCTCAAACATGCGCTCCTTTTCC
>JAFPRF010000030.1 GCA_017400965.1 Lachnospiraceae bacterium | reverse complement strand
CCCCCCTCGAGGTATTGGATAGCTTTAGGAATCTCAGCATAATGCCTTGAAAGTTGGGAAAAATATGTATAAGAAGCAGATGGTATTTCAGAAAATTTTATGCTTAATCACTTTGATCAGTGGTGGCATTGTGTTCATGTATTCTTTGGGGATCATGACGGACTTGTTTGACAGTCTGTATTCGACGATGAGAAAAAAGGATTTGACGCAGACGACGGTGCCTGGGTCTTATCTTTACTATGAGATGCAGGGTTTTAATCAGTTGTTTGTAAAGCTGGCGATTGGTTTGATCCTGGTGACGCTGCTTTTGTTCATTACGAACACGAACACGCGCAGAAAATATTACGTTGGAAATTACGTTGCGATTGCGCTGAATGCCATTTACGGCATTGGCTTTACGATCTGGGCGCATATGCAAATTGAATTTTATAAAGCAAAGTTTTTGCAGATTGATTTTGTGGCACTGAAGGAGCACGCGGAGACCTGGGATACGCTCTATACGGATTCCACCTTCTGGTTCGACGTGCATTACCTTGTCTTTGGCATCGTACTCGTACTGGAGCTTCTCCTGATCCTGAACCTGTTCTGGAAGAGGAACCTGATGAAGGAAGAGGCGAGCCTGATCGGTAAGGGAAAGGAGGCAGCCGCATGAGTGAAACGCGTACCCAAAAGCTAGAGACGGCGGATGCGTCTTACGTGCGCGTCGACAGGATGCGCTACGAGAAGAATAAGAAGAGCTCGAACCTGGCCGTCCTTGCCATCTTATTTAACGCATTGTTTTTTGTCAGCATTTATAAGTCCGACGTGGGAACCTGGTATTATTCGATCCTCATAGGCGCTTCCATCGTATACAACTTGCTGTTCATGATGATCGTCTTCCTGATCTCTGAAGGAAGCAAGAATTACAAGATCGGGTATTCTTACGTGGCGATCGTTTTAGGCCTGATGCAGTTCGCCCGGATCCTGATCTATCCCGTGAAGGCCCATGGCGCCACGACGCA
Source organism: Lachnospiraceae bacterium (assembly GCA_017400965.1). GTDB lineage: Bacteria > Bacillota > Clostridia > Lachnospirales > Lachnospiraceae > Acetatifactor. The sequence goes on along the minus strand of JAFPRF010000030.1, from coordinate 2,246 downwards.
GGCAACTGGTGAGGTGGTGCAGGTCATGAAGGATGCTCAGTACGTACGCGTGCTGATATATCTGTTGCTTTCCGGAGCATGCCTGATCGCATCTGCCATTATTGGCATCAGTAAGTGCACGGCCCTGCAAAAGCATCTAAAGAACCTGGAAAATGACCCTAAGTAATCCTGACGCGAGGTAGGAGAAGAAACATGGCTCAGTTGTCGCTCAGACACATTGATAAAATCTATGATAACAAAGTACAGGCAGTCTATGACTTCAACATGGAGGTCAAGGACGGGGAATTCATCGTTCTTGTCGGTCCTTCCGGATGCGGTAAGTCTACGACGCTGCGCATGATCGCCGGCCTGGAGGACATCACCAACGGTCAGCTCCTTTTGGACGGAAAGGACATTACGTCCGCACCGCCCAAGGACAGAGACATGGCGATGGTATTCCAAAACTATGCACTCTACGGTCACATGACGGTGTATGAAAACATGGCGTTTTCGCTGACCCTTCGCAAGGAGGATCCCAATGTCATTCACAAAAAGGTGCTCGCGGCAGCGGAGATCCTGGACCTGACCTCACAGCTCAATAAAAAACCTTCCCAGCTATCCGGCGGTCAGAGACAGCGCGTGGCCATGGGAAGATCCATTGTTAGAAGCCCGAAGCTCTTTCTCTTTGACGAGCCGCTGTCCAATCTGGACGCGAAGCTTCGAAGCTCTACGAGAAGAGAAATACTTCTCCTTCATAAGCGCCTTGGCGCGACCATGCTTTACGTAACCCATGACCAGACGGAAGCGCTGACGCTGGCAGACAGGATCGTCTGCATGTCCATGGGACGCGTACAGCAGATCGGAACGCCGCTTGAGCTCTACGATACGCCCGCAAACCTTTTCGTGGCAAGCTTTATCGGCCTGCCGCCGATGAATTTCTTCCAGGTGCTTGTGAGCGGAGATGAGCTTTTCGCACCGCACTTTACCGTACAGATGACGCCAGAGCTAAAGCAGCTCCTTTCCGAATACCAGGGCAAGCACGTGACCATGGGCGTTCGCCCGGAGAACGTGGTGGAAAATGGTACGGTACCCGTACTTGTGAATGATAATGAAAACCTAGGCATGAATACCTTGGTACACGGTCACATTGGAGAGGGTGCGGATAACCGCATCACTTGTAAGTTCAAGGGCTGGTGTGATTACAAAAAGGGCGACGTCGTAAACGTGTCCTTTACCAAAATGCATTTCTTTGACCAGGAGACGGGCAACCGCATCGTAAAGGCTTAAAGGGAGACCTGTTATGAAAGAATTTTTCCGCAAAAAAATGGTGGCACTCAAGAGAAAACCGCAGACCATCGCTTTTATCGTCCTTGTCGTGTCGTTCTTGATCTATTCCTTAAACCTTCGTAACATTTCCGATACGACGGCGCAGATCAATACCACGGGCATGGGCCTGACGGGCTTTGCGACGATGTTGTTTTCCATGCTGTCACTGTTAACCTTTCTGAATTCCTTCCCGCACAGAAAGAGAGTGAACGTACCGATGTTGGTTCTCTTTTTCATCATGCAGGGAATCATCATTTTCTGTGACAATTATTACCTTTCGAAGATCAACTGGAGAATCGCAGGGGAGATTTCGGCGGGCAATGACGTGGTTGCATGGCTCGCAAAGAACGCTTACGTTTACAAGGCTTATAACATGCTGAACACACACATGGTTTTTGTGATCGTGACCATCGCTTTGGTGGTACTTCTTCCGCTGTATTCCAAGCTTCTTCGTAAGGTGAAGACCTCCATCGACGTGGAAGGCAATGAGAACATGGGAGAGATCGAGATCGCACGCGAGAATTAAACGGAGGCCGCATGGCATCAAATTCAGATCATTATAAACTAAAGACCAAGGCCGTGGATGATCTGGTGAATGCTAATGAGAGCAATTCACCAAAGGTCAGTCCCGAGGAGATCGCAAAGTACTCCGGAAGAAAGAGAAGCCGCATTGCCGTGAAGACTTGGTTGAAGGTGTGCCTCATCAAGTTTTGGTTCCCGGCAGCCATTTGCTTTTTCTTCGTGTGGGGCCTCGGCGGCTATTTACAATCGCTCCTCGACATGCTCTTTGTCGTTGGCATCGCGCTCGGCCTAGTGACGGACATTCTCGTCAATAACGCCATCCGGTTTCTGACTGCGACCGAAAAGGAAGCGAACAAGTGGATGGTCTTTTCAAAAAAGAGTTACGTAAGTTTTCTATGTAACGTAGTTTATGGTTTCGT
>JAFPRF010000218.1 GCA_017400965.1 Lachnospiraceae bacterium | reverse complement strand
GCAAGGGGAGGAAACTTATGAAAAAGAAACTGATCATTGTAGCCGCCGCGTTGGTCGCACTGATTTTAGTGGTATCGATCATTAACGGCAAGTTCGCCAAGGGTGTGCACAAGACCTTCGACAGCCCGAAGAAGTACATGGCTTACGTCGAGAAGCAGGCCATCCTCGGCAAGAAGGACAACACAATTCGAAGCATTTACAATCACTTAAGCAATCGCCTCACGGATGAGGATCAGGCCCTCGAGGAGAAGGTCACCCTGACCATCGGCGAGGCAGGCGCTTCCTACCTGAGACTTGCGAAGGCAGCAGGCGTGGATCTGACCTGGCTGCAGAGCGCAGGCTTTAAGTATTACGTGAACACAAAGGACAACGACGTCGAGATGAAGACGACGCTGTACTTAAATGAGAAGGAAATCGCGAATCCAACCGTGATCCTGGATTCCAACAAGAAGGTCGTTTACGCAAAGATCCCTGAGCTGTCCAAGGATGTCGTAAAGTATGACCTTGAGGAGTATGCTGAGCAGTTCGACGAGATCATCAAGAAGGCGGAAAAGGTTCGCCTCGCTTATCCTGACATCAAGAAGCTCGACAAGCTGGCTGACAAGTACATTAAGCTGGCGCTGGACGGACTTGAGAACGTAGAGAAGGACAAGGGCGAATTCGAGGCTGGAGACATTTCCCAGAAGTGCACCATCATCCGCGCAACCATTAAGGAAAAGGACATTAAGAAGATCGTTTCTTCCGTTGCCAAGGAAGCGGCAAAGGATCAGGATTTAAAGGCCCTGTTCCTTGACCTCGCGAAGGCACTGGAGCTCGGCGATGCCAGCGACGCTTGGAACGCTTTCTCCGAAGGCATGACGGAGCTCGCAGAGGAGTTCCCCGAGAGAGAATTGGATTTTGAAAAGATCGTTGTAGAGCTTTACATAGACGGCGACGGTAAGATCGTTGGCAGAAATTATAAGATCGTTCCTGTAGACGGCATGGATATGCAGGTAAAGCTTGGCACCGCGACCAAGGGCAGCAATAAGGGCTTTGAGGCGAGCTTTAAGTATGGTGAGAATGCTGTTAAACTATCCGGTACCGGTAAGGTAAAGGGCGGCAAGCTCTCCGGCGAGTATGCGCTTCGCGTGATGGGCGAAAAGGTGGTTACTTTTACGGTAGACAAGTTCGATCAGAACGCATGGGACGACGGATATCTGAAGGGTCACTTCACTTGTGAGCTCGAGGGCGATTTAAGCGAAATGATGAATCTGAGCTCTTTGCTTCCCTACAGTATTCGCAGAACCCTGCGCGACTACGAGGATACCCTCGAAAACATGTCCGCAGCGATCGAGCCGAGTTTTGACCTGATCATCGATACGAGCAAGAATAAGCACAAGATCGATTTCGGCGTATTGAATCATGATGAAGAAATCTTCCGCATCGCCTTCCAGGGAACCATGAAGGAAGGCTCGAAGGTAAAGATTCCGAGCAAGGCCGTGGACGTAAGCGACACGAGCGAGCTTGCGGACTTTGTCGACGGACTCGACATGGATAAGATCCTCGATACCTTAGACAGCGCGGACGTTCCGAAGGAGTACCGCGAGATCATCAGCAGTTATCTGAAATACATTCGATAAGAGAATAGGTTTTACGAAGGAGCTGGTCAAATGACTAGCTCCTTTTACTTTTTTCGCTTGATCAGTTTAAGATTTCTTAAGGTTTGTTTATTTCGCCTCCGAAACATGCTAAGGTGAATATAGAGAGAAGAACGGGAGGTGAAACAGATGAAGAAACTTACGGCATTTTTGGGAGGATTACTGACCTGCCTTGCGCTGGCGGGTTGCAGCGGTAAGACGACAGGCGGGGAAACAACGCAGGAGTCGAACACGGGAAACCAGCAAGTGACAAAGAGCCAGGTGACGATCGCAAAGACGGCACTGCCTGAGATGGATGGCATATACTTTTCCTTGCAGGGAGGCATTTCGGACTATCGACACCTCAAGTTTTCGGAAGGGTATGCCTACGGAAAAAACTATGATCAGGTGGCGGGTGGTTATGTCATTCGACGCGTCGACGTAAGTACCGGCTGGGCGGAGGATTTTTGCAACCCGAACGGTAGCGATGCTGGGGAGAAGGACGATGAGACTGTTCTGAGCGTCTGCTGCCTTGACGTGACAAAGGACGGAACGATTCTTGCACTGATCGGACGTTATCAAAGATTAGAGGGCGGCTATCTCGGGGAGGTAAAAGGCTTTTCCCTTTTGGAATATGACGCAGAAGGACAGGTTCTTAGGAATATGGAGTTGGGAGAAGATTGCTCTATTCCGAACGCGAATGTCCCGATGGGCATGGATATGGCAGTGGACGGCGACGGGAACGTGATCGTGTTGTCGGAGGATGCGATCCTCATCTCGGCGGAGGGGAAGTTCCTTGGGAAGATCGACGTACTGGAAGGGACGTATGTTAATGGTATCGTTCGCGTGAAGTCGGGGGAGGTATGGGTCAGCGGCTTTAATGAACAGGGCCGGACCGAGATTCGGAAGGTGAATTTTAAGAGCGGTCTTTTTGAAGAAGTACCGGAAGAGTTGCCTACGGAGATTCGGGGCGTTGGCGGTGCTAGGGATGAGGACCTGATCGCGTACACGCAGGAGATGGTCTATGCCTATCACAGGGAGCAAAAGGAGTTCACGCCGCTGGCGGAATGGGCTAGCGTTGGCATTGAGGGGACGAGCGTTCTTGCCGCATACAAGATTGGAGAAAATATTTTTGTTGTAGATAATGACGGAGAGTATGCCTCCTACGGTGAGCTGGCAGTGATATCGCCCAGACCCGCCGATGCGCCGCCCAAGGAGACAATCGTCCTTGCAACCATAAAAAAGCATGACAAAAAGATTCAAACCGTTGCAGCCAGATACAACAGATCTCAGAATCGGTATGTTGTGAAAATCGTGGAATACGGCGCGGATGCGCAGTCGAGCCTGGAATATCAGGATCCCGCGAATAGGCTGATGATGGACGTCCTTGGGGATGATCCGCCGGATCTGATCGACATATCGCACTTTATTGAGCTATCTAACGTAACGCCCAATCTCCCGGATCTTGTGGAGCAGGGGTATGTGGAGGATTTGGGGCTTTATCTGGAAAAGAGCGCGCATCTTTCAAAAAGTCAGTTTGAGGAAAAAGCGCTGGCGCTTTGTACCTGGCAGGGAAAGCTCGCTGCAATTCCGCAGGCTTACGCCATAGATGCGCTGGCGGTCAGGCAGGAAGACTTTGGGGAAGGTCTTGGCTGGTCCGTTTGGGATCTCATGGCGTATGACGAGGCACATCCGGACATGGGACTCGTGAATAACTGTAAAGCTGGTCATGCCCTGAGTCTTTGTATGACATATAACTTGGATGCCTTCGTGGATTTCGAAAGCGCTACGGCAAGGTTCGATGCGCCGGAGTTTCGACAGATCCTTGAGTATGCGCATTCGTATCCATCTGGAGATGCATTCTTTTTCTTTAACGATGAGGAAAAGCTTGTCAGTGTGAAGAGCATTCAAGGCATTCCCGACCTGCAAAGAACCTTAAACCTAAGCTTTGAGGGAAAAGGTAAAATTGTCGGATACCCGACCATGGACGGGTCCGCCCGCCCGCGCATCCGCCTTTCTGCCGTTTCTTATGAACTGGCGATCTGCGGTCGGAGCAGTCATAAGGACGCCGCATGGGAGTTTATCGAGTATTTCCTAGAGGCTGACCGGACGGATTATAATCAATACCTATACCAATACGGCGGCATTCCTGTAAGGAAGGAGACCCTAAAAAAATGCATGGAAAACCTGACTTCGGAGAACGGAACGCTCGCTTTCGTTTCGGATTCGCCTTTGTTCCATCCAGAGTACCCGCCCTATCCCCTTTCGGAGAAGGAAGAGGAGCTCTTTTATCAGCTTTTAGACAACGCCATAGTTTATGATGACAGGCTAGATCCAGTGTGGAGCATCTTGAGTGAAGAGACAACGCCCTATTTTGAAGGCCAAAAGAACCTCGACGCGGTGATCGACATCATCAACCAGAGGGTGAATTTGTATCTGAAGGAGAATTAACGGAAAGTAGGCTTGGCGATTTATAACGATTTAAAGCGCTATAAATCGCCAAGAGGGGGCAAAAAATCGTACTTTTGGCGATTTATAGCATCAAAATGCACTTTAAGAGCAAATCTACAAAGATCTGCTCTTTTTTTTTCGGCGGGTTTTATTGTATACTGATCTTAGGGTTTTGTTTCGAACGCTTGGGGTGATGGAGGAAGCGCATGAGGGAAAGACTTCGGGGGATACATTGGAAGAAGGATGTTTTTGGCGGCGTTGTGATCGGGCTGGTTTCGATTCCGATCTCGATGGGGTATGCGCAGATCGCGGGACTGCCGCCGGTTTACGGACTGTATGGTTCGGTGCTTCCGATCCTGTTGTTTGCGCTGCTGACGAGCTCGAAGCAGTTTATCGTCGGCGTGGATGCGATGCCTGCTGCCATGGTGGGAGGGATATTGGCGGAGCTTGGGATCGCGGCGCAGTCGATAGAAGCAAGGGTTTTGGTTCCCGTGACGGCGCTGCTCGTGGCGATCTGGTTTTTTATTTTATACTTTTTCAAGGCGGGGCGGATTGTCAGATATATTTCGATTCCAGTGATGGGCGGTTTTATCTCTGGTGTCGGTGCGACGATCATCATGATGCAGCTCCCGAAGCTCTTTGGCGGCGAGCCGGGGACAGGGGAAGTGATCGTACTTCTGGAGAATATTTGGGAGCAGAAGGGAAGCTTTCATCTGCTGTCATTTGTCCTGGGGTTTGGGACGGTTTTGATCATTTTATTATGTAAGAAGTGGATCCCGAAGGTGCCGATGACGGTGGTCATGATGGTGGTTGGCGCGCTGGCGCAGGCATTTTTGCATCTGGACCGTTTCGGCGTAAAGGTGATGAGTGAGGTTTCCGCAGGGCTTCCCAGGCTTGTATTGCCAGGTTTTCTTTGGATCAAGTCAGGAGATTTTGCAAGGGAGCGATTGGCCACGGGAATGCCAGGGCTTCCTTGGATGACTGGGCATCTGCCGCGCTTTGCATTGTTCGAAATCGAAGGTCTATGGGAATATTTTCCAGATCTTTTGTTAGAGACTTTAGGAATCGCGGCCGTGATCATGGCGCAGACGCTTCTTGCTTCCGGAAATTATGCGAGAAAGTATCATGACAAATTGCGGAATAACCGGGAGCTTTTGGCCTACGGGGTCATGAACCTCGGCGGCGCGCTCGTGGGGAGCGCACCCATCAACGGAAGCGTTTCAAGGAGCGGCATCGCGGACTCCCTGGGCGTTCGGTCGCAGGTGGCGTCGGTCGTCGCGGGCCTGACGATGGTGCTGGTGCTTTTATTTGGAACGCCGATCCTGAAATATCTGCCCGTGCCGATCCTGACGGGCATCGTCATGACGGCGTTAATTGGGATTCTCGAGATTCCCATGGCGAAAAAGCTGTGGAAGACGGGGAAGAATGAGCTGCTGATTTTCCTCCTCGCGTTCCTCGGCGTGCTGTTCTTTGGAACGCTCAACGGCGTCATCATTGGCGTTTTGCTTTCCTTTGGCGAGGTGGCCATGCGCGCGGTGGTTCCGCCGACGGCTTTTGTCGGAAGGATCCCCGGGCACGGAAACTTTTATTCCCTGAAACGCAACTCTGCGGCGAGACCCATTAAGAACACGGTGATCTATCGCTTCAGCGGGAACCTCTTTTTCGCGAACATCGATCTGTTTTGCAATCAGATCGAGAACGGCATTAAACTGGACACGCGGCAGGTGGTCGTGGACGGGCGCGGCATCGGCAGCATTGACATCACGGCGACGGAGCGTTTGTTGCAGCTTCATAAGAGCCTAAAGGAGCGCGGGATCAAGTTTTATTTAACGGAGCATGACGGGTCGCTCAATGATCAGCTGCGAAGGCTCGGCGCGGGAAAGCTCATGGAGGAGGGCGCGGTGCACCGCACGATCACGCTGGCCCTTCGCGATGCGGGGTTGGAAAAACCCTATGACTTGGAGTATCATGATGGGGACGCGTTAACGGAAAAAGCGGGCGCGAAGGTCGAGGTGGATGAGATGCTGCCGGAATTTGAGTGGGCCTTTGGCACAGGAACGGAGAAAAAATCTTGAAAGAGAAAAAGAAGCGTCGGAAGACGATTTGGATCATTATTTTGATTGTGTTTGTGATTTCGCTCCCAGGGTATTACTGCGGACTGACGGTGCGAAAGTACGAGGTGGAGGACGCGCGGATCGTGGGATCCGTTCGCATTGCCCTTGTGACGGACCTGCATTCTTGCAAG
>JAFPRF010000217.1 GCA_017400965.1 Lachnospiraceae bacterium | reverse complement strand
GTCTTTCGTCAAGATGTTTTTAGATTTGCAACGTTTCCGTTACAATTGCGTTTACTTGCTCTTTAGGACGTACGGCGTCACCTGATATACGTAGTAATTCAGCCAGTTGCTGTACAGGTTATTGCTGTGCGATCTCCACTGGAGAAGAGGCCTTTGCGTCGGGTCATCGTTCGGGAAATAATTGTACGGCACTTGGATGGGAAGACCCTTGTTCTTGTCGCGGAAATACTCGTTGCTCAGCGTCATGCGGTCGTACTCCGGATGCCCTGTTACGAAGATCTTCTTTCCATTTTCGGCGAATGCCAGGAATACGCCCGCCGTCTCGCTCTCCGCAAGGATGGTCAGGTCCTTGCAGGCATGGATCGCTTCCGCGCTCGTCTCGGTATGACGGCTGTGGGGCGCCAGGAAAATGTCGTCAAAGCCGCGCACCAGCGGGATCTTACGGTTGAGCACGCGATGCTCATACACGCCAAAGAGCTTTTGCGGGAGCTTGGACTTATTGATGCCATAGTAATGATAAAAACCGGCCTGCGCCGCCCAGCAGATGTGAAGCGTACTGGTCACGTGCTCCTCAGCCCAATCCATGATCTGGCAGGTCTCCTCCCAGTAATCCACCTCTTCAAAAGCGATGTCCTCCACAGGCGCGCCCGTGATGATCAATCCATCGAAATACTCGTCCTTGATCTTGTCAAAGGTCGTATAAAATTTATTTAAGTGGCTCTGCGGCGTGTTGTGGGAGACGTGGGTCATGGTGTTCATGAGCGTCACCTCCACCTGCAGTGGCGTATTGGACAGCGCGCGAAGAAGCTGCAGCTCCGTATCCTGTTTGATCGGCATGTTGTTCAGGATCAATATCCGCAGGGGACGAATGTCCTGATGAAGGGACCTCGTCTCGTCCATCACGAAAATATTCTCACTTTCCAAGATTTCTTTTGCAGGAAGCTCACTTTGTGTTTTGATTGGCATGTGTCTTTCTCCTTGTGGTCGTTCTTAGTCCGCGAAGTATTTCGCAAGGAATTCGTCCTCGGACAGGATCTGAACGCCCAGTTCTTTTGCTTTTTTATTTTTGGTCGAATTTGAAGTGACGTCATTGTTGATGAGACACTCCGTTTTATTCGTAACGCTTCCGGTGACCTTACCGCCGCGCGCTTCGATCTCATCCTTTAAGTCATTGCGGCTCGCATAATGCACAAGACTACCCGTCACTACAAAGGACTTGCCCTCCAGGCTTTGCGGCATCAAGTTCTCCTTTGGTGCCTCAATGGACAGTTCCTCCATCAGGCGCAGGAGCTTTGCGCGGTTTTCTTCGTCCGCCATGTATTCCACAAAGGAATTCGCGATCACGTCGCCAATGCCCTCGATGGCGCTGACCTCCTCCGCTCTTGCATTCATCAGCTTTTCCAAGTCATGATCAAAATGCTTGCAAAGAAGCTTTGCATTCGCCAGTCCAATATTGGCGATGCCTAAGGAATAGATTACCCTCGGTAGCGTCGTATTACGCGCCTTATCGATGCTATCTAACAGATTCTGACAGGACTTTTCGCCAAAGCCCTCTAATCCAGCGATTGTCTCGCGATGTGCGTCTAAATGGAACAGGTCAGAAAACTCCTTGATAAAGCCAAGGTCTACCAGCTTTTCCAGCGTTGCTTCCGAAAGACCGTCCACGTTCATTGCATCCCTGCTCACGAAAAGCACGAAGCTTCCGATCTGCTTTGCGGGACACTTTTCATTCGTGCAATACAGCACCTGTGCTTCGCCCGTCTGGCGGATCTGCGTCAGCGCGCCGCACACGGGACAACAGCTCGGGATCTCAAGATTGCCTGACTGCGTCAGATTCTCCGCGATCTGCGGAATGATCATGTTCGCCTTGTACACCGTGATCTTATCTCCGATGCCAAGTTTAAGCGATCTTACCACGCTGACGTTATGCACGGAAGCGCGGCTCACCGTCGTTCCCTCGAGCTCTACCGGCTCAAAGATCGCAACGGGATTGATCAGACCCGTACGGCTAGGGCTCCACTCGATCTCCTTTAGCGTCGTCTCCCGAAGCTCATCCGCCCACTTAAAGGCAATGGAATGTCTCGGGAATTTCGCCGTTCTTCCAAGGCTCTTTCCGTACGCGATGTCCTCATAGGTCAAAACCAGTCCGTCCGAGGGAATGTCCATGGATTCGATCTTTTTCTCAAAAAACGAGATTCGGTCAAGGATGGTATCCTCGGTGACAAGATAATGCTCTACCACGTCGAAGCCCTGATTTTTCAAAAATGCAAACTCCGCCAGGCGTGAATTCTCAAAATCATGCTGCGCTCCATCCGCTTCCACGGCTTCCACCAAAGAAAAGGCATGGAACTGCACCTTTCTGGCTGCAGTGATCCGGCTGTCGAGCTGACGAACGGAACCGCTGCAAAGGTTTCTGGGATTCTTATATTTCTCTCCCTCTTCCGGGATTTTCGCATTGATCGTCTCAAAATCCGAGTAGGTGATGATCGCCTCACCGCGCAGCACAAGACTTCCCTGGAAAGGGATCCTCGCGGGCAGATTGGTAAAGGTCTTTGCATTACCCGTGATAACCTCGCCGACCTCGCCATTGCCTCTCGTTACGGCCTTTTGCAATACGCCGCCTTGATAGGTCAGGACCACGGTCAGTCCGTCGAGTTTCCAGCTAAGGAGCCCTGCATGGCCATTTAGCCAGTCGCGCAGCTCCTCGCGGCTCTTCGTCTTATCCAGTGAGAGCATGGGCGATGCATGGGTTTCCTTTGGCAGGGAATCCACGGCCTCATAGCCAACGTTCACGGTAGGCGACCCGGCAAGGACAACCCCCGTCTCGCGTTCCAGTGCCACAAGCTCATCATACAGGCGGTCATACTCGAGGTTGCTCATGATCTCGCGATCTTCCGCATAGTACGCTCTCGCCGCACGGCTAAGAAGC
>JAFPRF010000216.1 GCA_017400965.1 Lachnospiraceae bacterium | reverse complement strand
TTCATATTATGGCATATTTTTGGCAAATTTACAATGTTTTTCCGAATTTCCGTCTTATTTTTGTAAAAATTTGGGGATTGTTTTCAGTTTGTGCAAATTCAGGACATGCATACGGTCGATTTTCGCCTTGATCTGCTCATCTTCGCAGATACCCTCGCGGATATAGCGATCCAGCGTCGCATAGGTAAATCCAAAGCGATCCTCATCTGTCAGGCCACACAGACCATCCGACGGCGCCTTATTTACCAACTCCTTCGGGATAACGTCATAGGTTGCGCCCACGGCCTTTACTTCCTGCACTGTCAGATCCGAGAGCGGCGAGAAATCGCCTGCCGCATCCCCATATTTTGTGCTGTAACCGATCCAGTCCTCTGACAAATTACACGTATTGCAAACCCTACCGCCATTCGGCAGACTCGCCGCAACCGCATACAGCGTCGCCATACGCATCCGAGGCGGAGTATTAATCTCCGCATCTCTAGACACTGTCACGCCTTCACCAACCGCCTCTAACAATGCATCTACGGCTGGTCCCACATTGATCGTCGCATGAGGGATTTCAAGCGCCTCAACAATTCTCTTGGAGTCATCAATATCCGGTTGCACTCCCCTAGGCATCATTACACCGAATACACGGTCTTTACCAAGGGCCTCGACAAGCAACGCTGTACAAACTGTCGAATCCTTACCTCCAGATATTCCTATCACAGCATTAGCTTTAGAACCGTTTTCCGCAAACCAGTTCCTAATCCATTGTACTATTTCACTTCGAACTTTTAAAGCATCAAAATCACTCATGTCCAGTACCTCCAATCATTCTGATTAAGCATACTCTAAGATGCGATAACCTCGAGGGGGATGCTTGATAATGTCTCTCTCAGGGCCATGTCCCAAGCGTCGGTACTTAGTCCGCGTATCACGAGAGCAGACACATTTATGTGGATGCCTCGTGAGCGGGCTTAGTACCGCTACGCTGGACGCTGGAGCGAGAGCGTCCCTGAAGAGACATTTCAAGCTCGGCCCCCGAGTCCTTCATCCCCTACTTGTCATTCTCCATACGCCACTTTATAGATCTCTGTAAGTATTTAACATAGGCTTCGTTCTTACACATGCCCTTGCCAGGAGTGTCCGAAATCTTGGCCACGTCCATGTTGTTGCAAGCGGTTGTTTTCATGACAATGTTCAGAGGCGGAACCTTCGTGTCGTTTGCGATGTAGGTGCCAATACCGAATGCAACCTTAGCCTTGCCATTGAAGTGACGGTAAATCTCGTCTGCCTTCTTGAAGTCCAGGCTGTCGCTGAACAGCAGCGTCTTGGTCTTGGGATCGATCTTCATGCGCTCATAGTGCGCGATCATCTTCTCGCCCCACTCGATGGGATCGCCGGAGTCATGGCGTACGCCGCTGAACAAGGTGGAATAGGTCTTGTCAAAGTCGCGGAGGAAGCAATCCGTGGTGATGGCGTCGGTCAGAGCGGTTCCGTTGAGGACGCCGTACTCGTCAACCCATGCTCGCAGTGCGTAGTAATTGGAGTAAGCGGGATTGTGCCTGTGATCGCCCTGTCCGGTACACATGATCCACTCGTGCGCCATGGTGCCAACAGGCAGCAGGTTGTACTTCTTCGCGAGGAAGACATTGCTGGTGCCAACAAACTTGGACGCGCTGTGCATCGTGTCGTTCAGATGAGACAGTTTTTCAACAGCCATCTCCTGCGCCTCAGCGGAAAGTCTCCTTCTCATGCCGAACTCAGAGAAGCTTCCAATGTAGTACTTATTGGTCATGAGCCAGCCGTACTTCTCCTCGAGTTTTTCCTTGAAGCTCTCGAGCAGCTCATTGTAGTCATATTGCATTCTGAAGTATACTTCATTGACGATCGCTAGGGTCGGAATCTCGTACATGGAGGTGTTCAGCCAAGTACCTTCCGTCTCGATGGCAAGACCGCAGTCCGCATCAGTGGTAATGGTGAACTCGTCATATCTAGGCTGCCAGAGTCTCAAGAAATCCACGTAAGAGCGCTTAAACCACTCAATTCCTTTCAGGTAAGTGAGCTCGTCCTCGGTAAAGCGCAGCTCGCAGTATGCCTTGATCTGCTCCTTGATCTCTTCTACCATTTCCGCAGTGAACTTTACGTCAGTGTTTCTGCACTTGAAGCTCCAGGTCGTCTCATAGGACGGGAACTGGTGATAAATGGCCTGGCCCATGCTAAATTTGTAAAGATCGGTCTCTAACAGGGAATTGATAATTCTCGGTAACTTCATGATTCTATCCTCCTATTCGGTTGTTCGGTGACTAAGTTATCTGTTATTTTATCATACACAAAATGCTTACGCAATGTCGATCTGGCAGGTCTTCATGGCTTCAAGCGCCGTCTGATGAGTCACGGGTGTTACGCAGGCGCACAGGTCGGCGATGACCTTCACGGGAATCTCAGGTGCAAATGCCTTGATCAGGGTTGCGTTATTCAGCACGCAGATGCCGGTGCAAACGCCAATCAGCGTTACTTCGTCAGGTGCTTCACCAGCGATATACGCTGCCAATTCTTTGCTGCCAAAGGTTGGCTTTTCAAATACCTTGCTCTTCTTAGCGATCTCAGCAAGCTCAGAAATAATCTCCCAGCCATCGGTACCGCGGATGCAGTGTGGCACAGGAAGCTTTTTACCTTCCTGGGTCTCCATGTAATTCTCTTCATGCGTATCCTTCGTAAAAATGATCTCACCGTCAAAGCTTTTTACAAATTTCACCATCTCGGGAACAATGGCCTGTGCTTCCTTGCTGCCAAGGCAACCTGTCACGAAATCCTTTTGCATGTCCACAACGATCAATGTCTTCTTCATAGTCCGTTCCTCCTTAATCCATATCTTCTTGCAGTTCTTCCGTCATGTTATAGAGCATCGCCGGTCTTCTTCCACCGCCCTTTTTATTGAGAGCAACCACCCTTCCGGTGTCCACGTAGTCCCTAAGAAAGGCTTTTCGGAAATTCGCGAGATCCAGCTTCTCGTTCAAAATGGTCTCGTAAATGACCTTGAGCTCTGATATGGCGAATTCCTTCTTGTTCTTTAAGAGCCAAAATGCATCTGGCTCATATTTGATGCGGCTGCGCAGCCTCTTGATCGCCATCTTGATGATCTTAGCATGGTCGAAAGCCAGATCCGCTTCCCGAACCATTGTGCCTTCCGTTTGGAAGGTTAGACCGTCTACGTCGTATCCAATTATGAAGATTTCTGCCTCCCAGGCGTCATCTCCCGCCTGTACCTTTAAGGTGCCCTTCGGGATTAACGCCGTATAGGCCACTGAGACCACATGCATTCTCGGATCCCTATCCGGATCACTGAAAGTATAGAGCTGACGGAGCGATACGTCCTTCACTCCCGTCTCCTCAAATAACTCTCTCGCCGCAGCTTGCGTCACGGACTCTTCATCTGCCATCAGGAACCCACCTGGAAGCGCCCATTTGCCTCGGTAGGGATATCCGCCCCTCTTGATCAAGAGAATGCAAAGCTCATCGGAAGCATTCACCGTGAGCGTTACGACATCCGCCGTCACGGAAGGCTTTTTATATCGATCCGGATCATAGCTCTCAAGAAAGGCTTTTTCTTCCGCTGAGATCTGTCCTGACCTTAGATATTCGCTGTCTCTCATCAAATTTCCTCCCCTCTTTCGATATATGGTACTTTGTACTATGATTATAATAGTACATAATACCATTATTGTCAATAGGCAAAATAAAAGAACCTCAAGATTTCTTGAGATTCTTTTGAGCAGCTGATAGGGGAATCGAACCCCTGTTTCCGCCGTGAGAGGGCGGCGTCTTAACCGCTTGACCAATCAGCCACAACCGTTATTTTGTTCCCGCTCGCGCGGTACTTTTGTATATTACACTATCTCTGAAGAAAATGCAAGTGTTTTTTTGAA
>JAFPRF010000215.1 GCA_017400965.1 Lachnospiraceae bacterium | reverse complement strand
CGCCGTTATGCGCAGCAATTATGACATGGCAGCTGCCTGGATGCGAGAGTATGGTCCCTATTTCATGGACGGCAATACGCTGGCAAGACTTTTGTCGAGCCTGCTTTCCAGAGGCCTTGGGGAGGACCAGAGCGTTGTCGCCGCGGCGGATTACCTTTTCCGCAGGGGCAAGGCCAGCGCGCTGGCGCTGGATTACTTAAGTAAGTACGGCGACGGGCACCTAAAGGACCTGCGCGATCTTTGGAAGGAAATGCGCGAGAATGCACTTGACGTTACGGCCTTAGAGGAGCGGATCCTCATCCAGCTGATCTTCGTCGGCGGGTATGTGGCAGAGCGTTCGGAAATCTTTGAAGAGTATTATCGAAACGCCGGAGATTCCTCCGTGATCAAGGCCTACGTGATCCAGAACAGCTTCGATTATTTCGTGAAGGGAAAAACCGCGGACGGGATCATATTCCGCGTGATGCTTGACCGCGTCAGATGGGAGTCGGGTCTGCCGAAGGTTTGCAAGCTCGCCTACCTGAAATTCTACGCGGAGAACCCTTCTGAAGTATCGAGAGAGGTGGACACGGCCCTCGATGCGTTCCTACGCGAAATGATGACGGAGAAAATGCATTTCGAGTTTTATCGAAAGCTTAAGAATCAAAGAGGTCTGCTCGGCGAGCTCGCTGACAAGGCCATTGTCGAATATCGTACGCGTCCCGGCGGACGCGCGAGGATCCATTATTCCATCTCGCGTCAGGACGGACTGCCCGGGGAAGTCTTCTCGGAAAGCATGCGGGAGGTCTTCTGGGGGATTTGCGTGCGCGAATTTGTGCTCTTCTTTGGCGAGGAGCTTTCCTATACCGTGACCGAGGAGATCGACGGACAGGAGCGGGAAAGCTACAAGGGCACCCTCGTTTGCCAGGAGCCAGATGCGGAGAGCGCGGGTTCGAAGTATGGCAGGATCAATGAACTGGCCAGAAGCCAGGGCATGCAGAGCGAGGAACTGTTCGAGGCACAGCTGGAACAGTATTACTTCAAGGAATTCTGCGGAGAAAAGCTTTTTGAACTCCAATAATTTCGATTTTGGGAGGCAACTTTAATGCTGAAATTAGGCGGCAGTCAAAAATTGATCGTGGGATATGATCTGGGCTGGGACTATGCGCAGATCAGTTACTGCAGCGCATCCGGAAGCCCCGTGGAGACGGTTTCCTTAGTTGCGGGAGACGAATCCTTTTGCATTCCCACGGTGCTCTGTAAACGCCCCGGAATGAACCAGTGGTATTACGGCAAGGAAGCCCTGCAGCATGAGGCGGAGGAGCAGGGGATTCTCATTGATAATCTCTTGCAGCGCGCCATCGACGCAGAGCCGATCCGGATCGAGGGAACGGACTATGATCCCGTATCGCTCCTTGCGCTCTTTTTCAAGCGGAGTCTTGGCATGCTTTCCGCGGCAGCGGGAACGGATAAGATCGAGGCGCTCATGATCACCTGCGACCGCATGGACAACATGGTCACGGCCGTGCTGGACAAGGTGGCGCAGACCCTGCGCCTAAAGGCGGACAGGATCTCCTATCAGTCCCATCAGGAGAGTTATTACGACTATCTGGTGCATCAGCCCGGCGACCTTTACAAGGAACCCTCGATCCTGTTCCATTACTGGCAGGACCGCATGATCTGCTATCGCATGGAATGCAATCGTAAGACAAAGCCCGTGGTGACCTTCATCCATCGGGAAGAGGAGGAGTTTCCCTCAAGGCAGTCCATGTCCGGCAAGGAGGACATGGGAAATCAGCTCCTGGACCTGACCTTTTTAGAGATGGTAAAGGAAAAGCTCGGTCAGGGCAGGATCGCTTCCGTGTATCTGATTGGTGATGATTTTTCGGAGGATTGGCTGAAGTCTTCGCTGAAGTTCCTCTGTGACAGACGAAGGATCTTCCTCGGCAATAACCTCTTTAGCAAGGGCGCCTGCCTTGGCATGCTGGAGTACTATAAACCCAGCGAGCAGGCGAGCAATTTCGTCTTCCTCGGAGAGGACAAGTTAAAGTCCAACATTGGCATGAACGCCTACAGACAGGGCGATTCGACCTATGTGGCGCTCCTTGATGCGGGCACGGACTGGAAGAGTGCTCAGGCGAGCGTGGAGTTTTACCTGCGCGGGGACCAGACGGTGGAGCTGGTATCCACGAGCCTCGTGGGCGGCGGAAAGACCACTGATCCCGTGACCTTAGAGGGCCTTTCGGGAGACATCGCGAGAATTCGCATGACCCTTTGCATGAAGGGCGAAAACCTTTTACACGCGGAGTTTACGGACCTGGGCTTTGGAGAGTTTCGGCCTGCCGAGAACCGCATCTGGGAAAAGGATTTCAGGGTAGACTAGGAGGCTTTTATGCAAGCATATCTTTGCGTTGGAGAATATTCTTCCGTACCATATTTGATCCAGGGCCTGGAAATCCGCGTGTACTGCGTGGTGGAGCTTTGCTATGCGCTGAAGGAGAACGCCTTCCTTATCGACAGCTCCATCATGAATGACACGTTGGTCAAGTGGATCCGGGAAAAATGTAAGCTTGCGGAGCTGGCGGACTTCCTGTACCCGATGGTGCACAGACAAGGATCGCTAAGCACCTTTGTCAGCGCGATCCAGCAATACGTTGGTCTGTACGACGTGGATTCCATTAAACAGGTGGACCAGATCCTGAAAAAGGGCGCCGGGCTGTCTGGATTGGAGAAGCGGAAGGAACAGGTGGACTATCTGCTCAAGAAGAAAAAGTACGTAGCAGCCATCCGCGGCTACGATGGACTACTCATGAAGTGGGAGGAGTTCGGTGAATCGAACCTTTCGATCCCTGGCGATGAGCTGAAGGCCAATATCTATCACAATAAGGGCGTGGCCTACGCGAGACTCATGCTGTACGGCCAGGCGGGAGACAATTTCCTCGCCGCCTATCGCATCTCGGGCCGCACGGAGGAGTATGCCTGCTTTCTCGCGACGAAGCGCATGGAGCTGACCGACGCGGAGTACGTGACCTTCGTCTCCGGTGAGATGGAGCACTATGACCTAACCATGGAGCTGGAGAAGAAGATGGAGGAGCTCACCCGCGAGTTCCGCCTGCAGCCGGAGGAGCTCATGCTCCGGGAGAGAAGGGAGATGCAGGACGCCGGAAATCATACGAGACTTCGCGAAACGGGTGCGAGTCTTTGTGAAACGCTGAAGAACCAGTACCGCTTTAGCGTCGGCGAATGATTCCACAAAAAAACCTTCGATTTCTGCGAAAATTTTTAGGATTTTTCTATTGAAAATTTTTTGCAAATACGTTTAACTTATCTAGGTGATTTCTTTTCAGTTTTAACAAGAGAAAGCGAGGTAGTAGAAATGCAGGAGCTTAAGCCCATCAAAGAGGGAAAGGTTCGCGAGATCTATGACAACGGCGACAGCCTGATCATGGTAGCAACGGACCGCATCAGCTGTTTCGACGTGATCCTTCACAACATCGTTACCAAGAAGGGTACCGTACTTACCCAGATGTCAAAGTTTTGGTTTGACATGACCAAGGACATCATCCCGAACCACATGATCTCCGTGGACGTAAAGGATATGCCCGAGTTCTTCCAGCAGCCGAAGTTCGACGGCAACAGCATGATGTGTAAGAAGCTCGAGATGCTTCCCGTGGAGTGCATCGTTCGCGGCTACATCACCGGCAGCGGCTGGGCTAGCTACGTAAAGAACGGCACCGTTTGCGGCATCAAGCTTCCTGAGGGACTCAAGGAGTCCGATAAGCTCCCTGAGCCGATCTATACCCCCTCCACGAAGGCGGAGATCGGTGACCACGACGAGAACATCTCTTACGAGCAGAGCGTGGACTACTTAGAGAAGCGCTTCCCCGGCAAGGGCGAAGAATATGCTTCTAAGCTTCGTGACTACACCATCGCTTTATATAAAAAGTGCGCAGACTACGCGCTGACCAGAGGCATCATCATCGCAGACACCAAGTTTGAGTTTGGTCTCGATGAGAACGGGAACATTGTACTCGGAGATGAGATGCTGACGCCGGATTCTTCCCGTTTCTGGCCCGCAGAAGGGTACGAGCCCGGACATGCACAGCCTTCCTTCGACAAGCAGTTCGCAAGAGACTGGCTCAAGTCCAACGAGCATGACTGGACCCTTCCCGATGAAATCGTTCAGAAGACCATTGACAAGTATCTGCAGGGGTATGAACTCCTGACCGGTAAAAAATTAGTATAAACAACAATAGCCCAAGATCACGCTTGCAATAGGGTGAGCACTTGGGCTATACGCCTTTTGTAGTGAGGAGATAATTTATGAATACTGACAGATATCAGAGCCCTTTATCAGAGCGTTATGCGAGCAAGGAGATGCAGTTCATCTTTTCGCCTGACATGAAGTTCCGCACCTGGAGAAAGCTTTGGATCGCCCTGGCAGAGACCGAGATGGAGCTTGGCCTTTCCCAGAACGGCAAACCCGTTATCACTCAGGAGCAGATCGACGAGCTGAAGGCACACGCAGAGGACATCAACTATGACGTGGCACAAGCCCGCGAGAAGGTGGTTCGTCATGACGTTATGAGCCACGTATATGCTTACGGCCAGCAGTGCCCGAAGGCAGCAGGCATCATCCACCTTGGCGCAACGAGCTGCTACGTAGGCGACAACACGGACATCATCGTGATGACCGAGGCCCTGAAATTGGTTCGTAAGAAGCTGATCAACGTCATGAAGGAGTTGGCTGATTTCGCTGAGAAGTATAAGGAACAGCCTACTTTGGCGTTCACCCACTTCCAGCCCGCACAGCCCACCACCGTTGGTAAGCGCGCAACCCTGTGGTTGCAGGAGTTCTCCCTTGACTTAGAGGATCTGGATCACGTGCTCTCCACCATGAAGCTGCTTGGCTCCAAGGGAACCACCGGTACCCAGGCATCCTTCCTTGAGCTCTTTAACGGAGACCAGGAGACCATCGACAAGATCGATCCCATGATCGCTGCAAAGATGGGCTTCACCCAGTGCTATCCCGTATCTGGCCAGACCTATTCCAGAAAGGTTGATACGAGAGTTGCAAACGTGCTTGCAGGCATCGCTGCCAGCGCTCACAAGATGAGCAATGACATCCGTCTTCTGCAGCACCTGAAGGAAGTGGAAGAGCCCTTCGAGAAGACCCAGATCGGTTCTTCCGCAATGGCTTACAAGAGAAATCCCATGAGAAGTGAGAGAATCGCTTCCCTGTCCAGATACGTGATGGTCGACGCGCTGAATCCCGCGATCACCTCTGCAACCCAGTGGTTTGAAAGAACCTTGGATGACTCCGCAAATAAGAGACTTTCCATTCCTGAAGGGTTCCTTGCCATCGACGGCATTCTGGATCTTTGCCTTAACGTCGTAGACGGCCTTGTGGTTTACCCGAAGGTGATCGAGAAGAGACTGCGTAGCGAGCTCCCCTTCATGGCAACCGAGAACATCATGATGGATGCCGTAAAGAACGGCGGCAACCGTCAGGAGCTTCATGAGCGCATCCGCGAGCTTTCCATGGAAGCTGGCCGCAACGTGAAGGTAGAGGGTAAGGACAATAACCTTCTCGAGCTCATCGCCGCAGATCCCGCGTTTGGACTGTCTCTGGAAGACCTGCAGCAGTGCATGGATCCCGCGCGCTACGTTGGCCGCAGCGTCGTACAGGTAGATGCGTTCCTGAAGAACGTGATCCGCCCGATCCTGGAGGCAAACAAAGACCTTCTTGGCGTAAAAGCAGAGATAAATGTTTAAATTTTGTTATAAATCGTAAGGAGAATACCCATGGGCGGATTTTTTGGAGTAGCAGCAAAAGAGGATTGCACCTTTGACTTGTTCTTTGGTACGGACTATCATTCCCATCTGGGAACCCGCCGCGCCGGCATGGTGGTCTACGGAAAGAACAGAGGCTTTGACCGCGCGATCCACAATATTGAAAATGCTCCCTTTCGTACCAAATTTGACCACGACGTAAATTCCATGGAAGGAAACCTGGGCATCGGATGTATTTCCGATTATGAGCCCCAGCCCCTTCTGATGAGATCCCATCACGGCACCTACGCCATTACCACCGTAGGTAAGATCAACAACACCGAAGAGCTGACGAAGCAGATCTTCGACAAGGGCCTGTCCCATTTCATGGAGATGAGCAGCGGCGAGATCAATGCCACCGAGCTTGTGGCCGCGATCATCAACCAGAAGGACAATCTTGTGGATGGCATCCGCTACGCGCAGGAGGTCATCGACGGTTCCATGAGCATCCTGATCCTGACGCCGCTTGGCCTGTACGCGGCGAGAGACCGCCTCGGCAGAACGCCCGTTGTGATCGGAAAGAAGAAGGACGCATACTGCGTATCCTTCGAAAGCTTCGCTTACTTAAACCTCGGCTACGAGGATTGCAAGGAATTAGGACCTGGAGAGATCGCGGTTGTAACGCCTGAGGGCGTGAGAACTCTGGTAAATCCTGGCAAGGACATGAAAATCTGTACCTTCCTGTGGATCTACTACGGCTATCCTTCCTCCTCCTACGAGGGCATCAGCGTAGAGCAGATGAGATATAACTGCGGTGCGGCGCTCGCAAAGAGAGACGCAGGCAGAGACAACGTAAAGCCCGACATCGTGGCCGGCGTACCCGACAGTGGTACCGCTCATGCCATCGGTTATGCAAACGAGTCCGGCATTCCGTTCTCGAGACCTTTCATCAAGTACACCCCGACCTGGCCGAGATCCTTCATGCCGACGATGCAGACACAGCGTAACCTCATCGCAAAGATGAAGCTGATCCCCGTGCATGACCTGATCCAGGGAAAGAGCCTGCTTTTGATCGATGACTCCATCGTTCGCGGCACGCAGCTGCGCGAGACCACGGAGTTCCTGTACCAAAGCGGTGCAAAGGAAGTACACATCCGTCCCGCGTGCCCGCCTCTTTTGTTCGGATGTAAGTATTTGAACTTCTCCCGATCCACCTCTGAGATGGATCTGATCTCCAGAAGAGTTCTGAAGGAGATGGAGCAGGAAGGTTTAAAGATCGACTTGAAGAAGTACGTAGATCCCAATACGAACGAGTACAATGACATGGTAGCCCGCATCGGAAAGCAGCTGAATTTCACGACGCTGCACTTCCACAGACT
>JAFPRF010000029.1 GCA_017400965.1 Lachnospiraceae bacterium | reverse complement strand
GCTGCGGAAGCGCGCAGATTTCAGCCCGTAAAAATGTTTTTGGGAAACTAGATTTTGTGAGGAACAATTTTGGAAATCATTTCAGAAAGCGTTGATTTTCAACTAAATAGAGAAACGGCGATCGCCATCGGAAAGTTTGACGGCGTGCACGTGGGTCACAGAAGGCTTTTGGAGGAAATCCTCGAAAAGAAGAAGGACGGGCTTGCGGCCTGCGTCTTTACCTTTGACAAATCCCCTGCGGTGGTCTTTGGACTCAGCGACGGAAAGGTACTGACGACGCGGGAGGAAAAGCGCCAGATCTTTGAAGAACTGGGCGTTGACGTGCTCGTGGAATTTCCGATGAACCTACAGACGGCGGCAACGCCTGCGGAGGATTTCGCAAGGCACTATTTGTCCGACGCGCTCTGCGGCCGTTTTATCGCGGCGGGAGAGGACCTTTCCTTTGGACAGTACGGAAAGGGCGACGCGGCGCTATTGCAAAGGCTTTCAGGGGAATTGTCCTTTACGGTCAAGACGATCCCGAAGGTTTGCATTGATGACAGGGAAGTAAGTTCCACTTACGTGCGCAGCCTTTTGGAGGCCGGTAAAATGGAAGAGGTTTCGACCTTCCTTGGCGAGTCCTATTGCATTACGGGGATCGTTGCACACGGCAATCACGTGGGCCATACATTGGGATTCCCGACGATCAATCTTGTACCTGCGAAGGACAAGCTCCTTCCGCCTTATGGCGTCTATTTTTCCAAGGTGCGCATCGGCGGAAAGCTTTACCCGGCCATCAGTAACGTGGGCCAAAAGCCTTCCGTTGGCGAGTTTCAGGTAGGGATCGAGACCCATCTTTTGGATTTTGACGAAGACTTATATGGCAACGAAGTGACGGTTTATCTGCATCATTTTCAGAGACCAGAGAGAAAGTTTGATTCGCTGGATGCCTTACGGCAACAGATCGCGGAGGACGTAAGAATTGCAAGGGGTTATTTTACGCATCTGTAGAAAGTTCATATTGATCTTTTTCCCCTTTTTGCTCAGCTGTTTGCCGCAGCCTGCAAATTACAATCCCTACAAGGAGCTTTGTGTCTGCACGCAGGTGACGAAAATCGGCGAGTTCTATTTCCTTGTGGATTGCTATAATAATCAGGTGATCTACAGTAAGGACCTGACTGCGCCCATTCCCGACTGGCAGGTCATGACGGGCGATATCCAAAAGGGTCATACCGTGGCCAGCGACGGAAGGCTTTATCTCGTGGATGACACCGAGGGCGGGAGAGTGCTGGTTTTTATCTACAACGGCTATTCCTTCGAATGCACGCAGGTGATCGAGAACGTGGGCGTCAGACCGCATTACATCGTCTATAACGAGGCGGATGCCAGCTTTTACGTATGGAGCTCCATGACGGGGCAAATGTACGTCTACAAGGCGATTTCGAACGCAAATGAGGTGCGCATCGATCACGTCATGATGATCAAGGAGCTGGACGGCATTTACGTGCGCAGCTTTACGATCGAGGGAGATTCCGTCTATCTCGTATCCGGAAATCAGCAGATCATCGAGGCGCGGATCACGGATTTCAAGATCATGAATCGCTATCCCGTGCCGGATTCCATGGCAGGAATGGTGCAGATCCTACCCATAAACGGCGGCTATTACATTACCATCTCCACGGACGCAAACGGCGATCAAAAGAGCGCAACGCTCCTTTATACCGAAAGGCTCAGTGACCTCGCGGCAGGGAAGTACGTGGATCTGTATGCCTATTTTATTGGCGGTGGTACGCCCTATTATCTCGGGGAGATCAACGGGACGTATTATTTGACGGAGCACCGCATTCCAGGCTACAACGTGTGGGCCTTCGACATCGGAGAGGACCATCTTCCGACGAACCAAACCCGCGTACAATAAGCAAAAACCAAAGAAATCTGGCAAAAGGGCTTGTATCTTTTCCGATTTTCCCTTAGAATAGAAAGTGTATGTGGTTGAGATAGGGAAGATTAGAGACCTGCCAGGGAGGCAGGGGAAAACGAAGGGATCGTTTATGAGTGCAAGTGTTTTGTTAACAATGGCAGGCGGTTTGGGGCTTTTCTTATTTGGCATGCGAGTCATGAGTGACTCGATCGAAAAAGTCGCGGGCGCCAAGCTCCGAAGTATTTTGGAACTGTTCACTACCAACCGGTTCTCCGGTATGATCGTCGGCGTGATCTTCACCGCCATCATTCAGTCTTCTTCAGCTTGTACGGCCATGGTCGTCAGCTTTGTAAATGCAGGCCTTATGAATCTTTATCAGGCGGCCGGCGTTATCTTCGGTGCCAACATCGGTACCACCGTTACCTCACAGCTAGTTTCGTTTAATTTATCCGCGTATGCGCCGCTCATTTTGCTTGCCGGCGTGTTGTGCGTCATGTTCATTAAAAATGATCAGGTGAAGAAATTCGCCGAGATCGTGATCGGCTTTGGCGTGTTGTTCTTAGGCCTTAGCACCATGTCCAGCGCCATGTCCGCCATGAAGAGCGAGCCCGCGGTGGTAAACCTCCTGGCATCCCTTAAGAACCCGTTTATGGCAACGCTCATGGGCCTTGTACTGACAAGCGTGATCCAAAGCTCGTCCGTAACGGTAAGCATTGTGCTATTACTTGCAAATCAGGACCTTCTGTCCTTACACATTACCCTGTACATTATCCTCGGCTGTAACATCGGCGCCTGCTCGACGGCGTTGCTGGCGTCCCTGGCCGGTAAGAAGGACGCAAAGCGTACCGCTCTGATCCATTTCTGGTTTAACGTGATCGGTACCGCGCTGCTCTACGTAATCCTGTTCTTCGCGGAAGACCTCGTCATGAAGCTGATCTGGCTGATCTCTTCGGACAACGGCCGTTTCGTTGCAAACGCACATACCCTGATCAAGATCTTCCAGGTAATCGTTCTGTTCCCGTTCTCGAACCTGATCGTCAAGCTGGCCTGCCTGTGCGTGCCCGGCGAGGACAAAAAGGTGGGTTACCGCGAGAGCTATCAGCTGAAGTACATTGGTGACAAGGTGGTCTTCAACCCCGCGACGGCAGTGGTCGAAGTAGTCAAGGAGTTGGATCGTATGGCATCCCTTGCCAGCGAGAACTTAAACCGTGCCATGAACGCGCTGATCACGCTGGATGAAGAGGACATCAACGAGGTTTATGAGGTGGAGAAGAACATCAACTTCCTAAACCACGCGATCACGGATTATCTCGTAAAGATCAACCAGAGTACGCTGCCCATCGAAGACTTGAAGAGCATCGGTGCACTGTTCCATGTTGTAAATGATATCGAGCGTATCGGCGACCATGCGGAGAACGTGGCGGATGCAGCGAGACAGAGGATCGCGGACGGCTCAAGCTTTAGCAAGGAAGCACAGCGAGAGATGGGCGAGATGCTGGAGATGGTGAACAAGATCGTGCAGTATGCCATCGAGATGTTCGTAAAGAGCGAATACAAGCACATGCAGGACGTGATCGATCTCGAGGACCGCGTCGATGAGATGGAGCGCGAATTTCAGCAGGCACACGTGGAGCGCCTTACTAAGGGTGAGTGCACGCCGGCGGCTGGCATGCTGTTCTCCGACGTCATTTCGGGCCTGGAGAGAGTTTCTGACCACGCGACAAACATCGCATTTGCTATCATGGACCAGGAAAAAGAGGCATCATAGACCAATATGGTCAAACAGACAGCTTTGGGTTGACAAAAGTGTAACAAGTTTGTTATAATTTCTTCGGTTGTAACAATTTCGTAACAAACCGCTGAATGAAAAAATCAAATGGGGTTACCGATTTCACATGAAGCACAATAAGTTAAACATGATCAAATTTGCGACGACTGCGTTGGCAGTAGCTTGTCTTGGCGCTCTGCCCATGCATGCAATGGCAGCTGAAGGAGAGAATTCCTTCGGTACCGTTGGCGTCGCTTCAATTTTTAATATGGACTATTCCGCCGAGGAGCTCGTAGCCTACGCTGATGCAGCGCAGGGCTCTCACTGGGGCTATACGAATCTCGGCATCGCAAATACGGACGGCGCAAACTTAAATGTGCGCGAGGAGCCTTCCACCAGCGGTAAACTGGTAGGTAAGATGCGTAACCACGCTGGCTGCGAGGTTCTAGAAGTCGTAGACGGCTGGGCAAAGATCACTTCAGGTGAGGTGAACGGTTACGTGAGCACGGATTATCTGCTCATGGGCGCGGACGCAGTGAATGCGGCAAAGTCCATCGTATCGACCGTAGCCATCGCAAAGGAAAACGGCATCAACATCCGGCAGGAGCCTTCCACCGACAGCCAGATCATGACGCAGATCGGCAAGGGAGAGGAGCTGGAGTTCATCGAGGACCTCGAGGATTGGATCCACATATCGATCGACGATGAGGACGCTTACGTGTTCTCTGAGTACGTAACGGTTGAGACCAAGCTGGACACGGCAGTGACGATGTCAGAGCTGCGCTACGGCGACGGCGTCTCTAACGTTCGCGTGGACATGGTGGAATATGCAAAGCAGTTCCTCGGCAATCCTTACAAGTACGGCGGAACGAGCCTGACGAAGGGCATCGATTGCTCCGCGTTCGTACAGGCCATCTACAAGAAGTTTGGTTACAAGCTGGAGCGTTCGAGCAGCGTGCAGTCCACGAAGGGTACCAAGATCAGCGTATCTGAGTTGAAGCCCGGCGACCTGATCTTCTACAGCAAGAACGGTAGCATCAACCACGTGGCAATGTACATCGGCGGCGGGCAGGTCATCCACGCAAGCTGTCCTAAGTACGGAATCCGCATTAGTAAGTACAACTATCGTACACCTACCAAATGCGTCAGAATGATCAATGATTAAACGATTTGCGGCTGTGAAAAACAGCCGCAAATTTTTTGCAAAAGGTGTTGACAAACGCATCGTTCCATTATATACTATCAAAGTCGGCTGTGAGAGCCGAAATGGAAGTTTAGCTCAGCTGGGAGAGCATCTGCCTTACAAGCAGAGGGTCATAGGTTCGAGCCCTATAACTTCCACTCCAACGAAAGTTGGCCAAATGGCGAAGTAGCTCAGCTGGCTAGAGCACACGGTTCATACCCGTGGTGTCGAGGGTTCGAGTCCCCCCTTCGCTATTTTTTGCGTGTCTTCAGTTTCCTTCAGCACCCTTTATCCGCTGAGTTTCACACAGTTAAAAATTTAACAGTTTCCACCAATTTTAAAAAAGTAATCAAAAAAGTAATCATTTTGATTACCTTTTTTCCGTTTGCAAGAGAATTTTTTCGAGAAATATTATGAAAGGAGAGGCTTTCGAGCATGTCTAATCAGCGGAGCAGAATCTCGATCTGCTCCGCTTTTCTTTACGCCCGGATGCCCATTGCGGTGAATGCAGGCGTCTTTTGGGCAGAAAAGGATCATATGGACGACCGTAAAACACAGGTTTGTTTAGACGGGGTACGATAGTGACTTAAAAGGAGGTAAAAAGATACACAAAATCAACTTGACAATAATGCATATTGATGTTAAGTTAAAAATGTGTACGAAAATTACATAAAACATAGTAAATTTCAACAGAAAATTAACATTATGGAGCAAGAATATGAATTTGTATTATGAACTGCTACGGTATCCGGTTTTTTCCGTGAAAGAAGTAAACGCACTGTATTCCAGCGAACGCACGGCAAGAGCGGCACTGGAAAAACTTCTGAAGGAGAAGATGGCATTAAAAATCCGAAACGGATTATACACGTGCGTGAGCGGGGAAAATGGCGGACCGGTGGCGAACAGATTTCAGGTTGCCAGTGTCGTAACGCCGTCTTCTTACGTATCCCATCACACTGCCTTTGAGTATTACGGAACCGTGGATCAGGTTTTCCGTGAGGTTTATGTTGGCTCTGAGACACGTTTCCACGACTTTGAATTTGATGGATACACTTATCATTTTGTCAAAGGACATATGAAGGAAGGAATAGTGTCACCGGAGTTTGGCGGCGGCGTGAGGGTCACGGATAAGGAGCGGACGATAATAGATTCCATAAAAGATCTCAATCTTATCGCCGGACTTGAAGAGGTGCTGTCTTGCATTGCGTCCGTGAACGGTATTGATGAGACAAAAATGTTAAACTATCTGGCCGGATATGACAGTGCCTTTTTGTATCAGAAGACCGGTTTTATATTTAGTGAATATCAGGCAGAGCTTGGCATAAGTAATGATTTTTTAAAAACGTGTAATGATAGGTGCGGAAATTCAAAGCGATACCTGACAAACGGTATAAGTGAACCCGGTTATTCGGGTGAATGGAAATTGGTATACCCAAAGAATATGAAGCGCATGAAGAACGGAGGGATAGAGGATGCCTCAATATAACAGAAGAGAGCTTGATGCAAGGGCCCGGGAATATGGATTTAATCGCGATACATTTGAGAAGGTTCTGCGGTTGAAAACCATTCTGAAATTTCTGAATGCCCAGGAATATATGCGTGAACACCTGTTGCTTAAGGGTGGAACGGCCATAAACCTGACTGTTTTCAACCTTCCGAGATTGTCTGTTGATATAGATTTGGATTTTATCCCAAATCTGACAAGAGAAGAGATGATAAACGAAAGAGAACGATTGACGGAGATCCTGAAAGGATATATGTCGGAGCAGGGATATTCTCTTTCCGATGCGTCAAGATTCAGTCACAGCCTGGACGCATTCCACTATAACTATGTGAATGCAGCTGGCAATAAGGATATGATCAAAATAGAGATTAACTATTCCCTGAGAACGCACGTGCTTCCGTCAGAAGACAGAGTCTTTGTGACGGATGCTTTCGGAGAGCCGATAAGGGTCAGAACGGTAGCGGCCATGGAAATCTTTGCGGCAAAAACCAATGCTCTGATAAGCAGGGCTGCCGCAAGGGACCTGTACGACTTCTGTAATATGGCTGACGCGAAACTGTTTTCAGGTGAAGAGGATATGTTCAGAAAATGCATCATTTTCTATGCGACGATCTCTGCAAAAGAAGTGAACAAAGACTTTGATGCGTCTGCCATAGACAGCCTTGTTTATTCAAAGATAAAGTCTGATCTGCTCCCGGTCCTGGCTGTGAAGGATAAGTTTGATCTGGAAGGGAAAAAACGACAGGCGAAGGAATACATAGCATCGCTTATGACGCCGACGGAAGCAGAAATGGATTACATGAAAAGGTTTATTGCCAAGGAATATAAACCAGAGCTGCTTTTTGAGGATGCTGAGACGTTAGAGCGATTAAGAAATCATCCGATGGCGTTATGGAAATGTAAATGACGTATGTGCAAAACTACGCAATAACAGAGGGAACGTTCAATTGGAGTATAATCCCGCCAAGTCAAACACCGTTCAGCCGCGGGAACAGACTGGCTTTTAAGATTCAGACAGATTTGGACGGATTCCTGCAGATCCGCAAAGAATTTAATGTTTTCCTCAAGAATATTCATGGATGCCCACAGAAGAATTTGGTTGCACCCCCTTAAATAACGTGCTAGTATTATATCATCGGAAGGAGCGGACGAAAGGGTCCTGCTCCTTCTTTCGCGATTAAGGCATCATCCGAAGGCGCCTTCGGAATGGTGCTTTTTTTGTACCCAAAATTAGGAAAGGAAAAGAGGTAAGGAACATGTATCAGGATTTAAGGAATGAAACTTTTGACGCCGGCATGTTTGGCCGAATGATGGTGAGCGGGCCGCCCGGCGAGGCGAGGCCGCAGGGCGGCATTGCGGTGCCGGAGGCGGGTGCGGAGATTGAACTGGTGCCTGGGGAAGGTGATTGCATGGACCGGATGAAGGGCAGGGTCATGACGCTGCAGCTCCCGATCCGGTTTGACGCCCACTTAAGGAACGGCGGCGGAAGGATCACGTATCGCAGCGAAAGACACAGGCGCGTCATGATGATGCTTCTTCGCGAGGTGCTTGGCAATCAGACGGGGAGATGCGGCAACCAATTTTGGGCGGCCGCGTTTTTGCTGTCCGCGGACGAGTGGCTCTGGAGCGTGGCGCGTGATCACGTCGGAAGGGACGGCATCGACTTTGAGCGCCTTAAGGTGCGCGGCGCGACCACGGAGCAGTACTTCCTTTATCACGCGGCGCGGCAGTCGTACTTAAAGGAGGCATTCATCTCCGAGGAGGAGCTGGCGGACGAGGAGCTGGTAAGCGGCGCGTCGTTCATGAATTTCTTTGATGCGCTGATGATCGAAAGGCACGGCTTCAGGCTGTTGCTTGACGGCGAGGTTATGCATGATGGCCGCGGATAGGCGCGGCATCAAATAAATCAAAGGAGGACGCAGGGATGACAAAGAAAGGCGTCAAGGGCGAGGCGGTCGGCCCCAACGAGACCGCAGCGGCTGTGCAGGATGCGCAGGAAGTAAAACGGGAAGGACAGGCGGCGGAAGCAAAGCCCAAGTACGAGGTGCGCTTTGGCACGTTCCCGAGCACGGGCGCGGTAAAGGGCGTGTGCTCGGTGACGATCGGCGGCGAGTTCGCGGTAAAGAACGTGCGGCTCGTGGAAGGCTCCAACGGCCTGTTCGTGGCGATGCCGTCGTACAAGTCGGGTGACGAGTACCGCGACATCTTCTTCCCGGTGACCAAGGAGGCGCGTCAGGCGCTCCAGGAGGCCGTAATCGGCGAGTATGAGCTGCAGATGCAGATTCACTCGTCTGACGCCTCCTACGGGGCTTCTCGGGCCCAAAACGAGGCTCCTGAGGGCATTCCCATGACCGCGGTGCAGTAAGGCCGCTAAAAACTTCATATGGAACGCGGGGTCCATCCTTTTGTTTGGTAAGGCCCCGCAGGCAACGCGTTAACCAATCAAGAATTCAAGGAGGAAAACAACATGAAAAACAAAATTTACGCAAAGATGATCAGCTTTAGGCTTGCCGCTGAAGACGTGAAGGAAAAGGCGCTTAAGGTGCTTGTCGACCGCCGCGGCGAGAATTATGTGGACACGGCAGTGAAGATCCTGATCGCGGTCGTTCTCGGAGCCCTGCTCCTGGCCGGACTTTACGCCCTGTTTGGCGACGTCGTGATGCCTACGCTTTCGCAGCGCGTGCAGGAGATGTTCGATTACCAGGGTTAAGCCATGGTGAGGCAGGCGGCGGTGCTGGCCGTCCTTTTGGCCGCGGCGGTTAGGGACGCAAGGACGAGGACGGTCCCAAACGCCTACCCGGTAATGGCGGCGGCGTGCTGCCTGATTCCGCCCGTGACGGCGTCTCCGGGCGGGGTTGTGGCCGCGCTGCCGCTGTTTGTCGCCGCGATCCTTACGGGAGGCGTCGGCGGGGGTGACGTAAAGCTTGTTGCGGCGCTGGGGCTGGCGCTTGGATTTGAAAGAACGGTACTGATCGAGGTTCTTTCGCTGGTGCTTTTGATCCTGTGGCACGGCGCAAGAAAAATGATTGCCGGCAGGGGGGAACGGGCGCATCCGCTTGTTCCCTTTCTTTTTGTCGCGGCGGCGATGACCGCGTGGCTGTAAGATGGGAGGAAGTAAAACAAATGAAGAACAGAACGACTTTGGGAATACTGTGCATATTGGCGTCGCTTGCACTTTGCTTTGGCGTTACGCCCTTTGTCAGCAGGGGCTTTAGCGCGAAGGTTAAGATCGTGCGCATGAAGTGCGACGCAAGGGCGGGACAGGTGATCACCGCCTCCATGCTCGAGGAGGCGGAGGTGGGCGGCTACAACCTGCCGGAGGACGTCATTAAGGATGAAGGCGACGCGGTGGGTCTGTACCTGACGGCGGACGTGCTTAAGGGCGATTACCTGCTTGCGGGAAAGGTGACGGAAGAGCCGGAACGCGAGAATGAGTACCTGTACGGCCTGGACGGCAAAAAGCAGGCGATGAGCATTTCCATTAAGGACTTTGCGGAAGGCGTTTCGGGGAAGTTAAAAAGCGGCGACGTGGTGTCCGTGATCGTGCCCGACTTTGAAAAGACCGGGAAGACCGTGATCCCGACGGAACTGAAGTACGTGGAGGTGATCGCGGTGACGGCGAAGTCAGGCAATGACGCCAACGAAGGAACGGCAAAGGCGGATCAGGGTGACGGGGACGAGGAAAATAGGGAGCTTCCGAGTACCGTGACCGTGCTCGTGACGCCGCTGCAGAGCAGGATCCTGGCCATGCTGGAGGCGGACTGCGAGATGCACCTGTCGCTCGTGTACAGGGGCGAGGAGAAGAACGCGCGCAAGTTTATCGCGGAGCAGGACAGGGCGCTTGCGGAAATAGAGGAAATGCTCGCAAAGGCAAGCGAGGAAAAGCTGGAAAAGGGTAAGGAATACAAGGCCGTGGGCGCGGACGGGACGGTGATCGTGAGCACGTACCTGGGCACGGGCAGAACGAGCCTCGTCACGGAGGGCAACCGCATTGCGACTGGCGAACTTCCGGCGACTGCGGCCACGGGAACGGACGACGTGAAAAAGGCGGGAGAACTGATCGGTAAGTAAGGAGGAAGCGGCATGTTTGGCAGGAAGAAATGGGAGAAGGATGAGACGGCCGTTCGGCGCGAGCTGGGCGGAACGGTTGCGGTCTGGGGCACGCCTGACTGCGGGAAGACGGTGACTGCCGTTAAGGCCGCGGAGTACCTGACGGGGAAGGGACACAACGTGCTGCTCGTGTTTGCGGACTGCGAGTGTTCCGTTTTCCCGTACGGATGCGCGCCGTCCGACCTGATCGGGGACGGGTCCCTTGGCCGCGTTTTGGCGGCGCCGAAGGTGGACGAGGCCATTGTTAAGGAAAACTGCGTCTTTTACAAAAAGAACAAGTTTCTGACCATGCTGGGCTGGCGAAAGGGCGAGAACCGCTTTTCGCATCCGCCGTATGACGACGCGCGCGTGGCGGAGCTCATAGAGGCGGCGGAGGGGATGGCGACGTTCGTGATCATTGACTGCTGCAGTCACGTGGCGACGGACGTGCTGTCGGCAAACGCGCTGCTCCTTGCGGACAGGGTGATCCGGATGACGGGGTGCGACCTTAAGTCCGTCAGCTTTCTTGCCAGCCAGATGCCGCTTCTTGCGGATTCGAAGTGGAACGCGGAAGGACACCTTAGGGTGATCGGGAACGCGTTTCCCCAGGAGGCTTCGGGGAGCGCGGAAGGCGTCCTGGGGAAGGTGGCCTGCAGGATGCCGCATTCCCTGGAGGTGGAGAAGCAGTTTTTGGAAGGGGAGCTGTTTATGGAGCTGTGCTACAAGGAAAGCAGGCCGTTTCGCGCTGAGGTGGCGCGGCTTTGCAGGGAGGTGTTTGGCATATGAGGACGGACAATCAGGAGCTCTTTCGCGGGCAGGCGCGGAAGATGATGACGTTTGCGGAGGCGCTGGAGGACGTAAGGGGCCACGTGACGAAGTCGGATGCAAGGCTCCTTTCGGAAAAGGGCGAGGCGCAGCTTCTTAAGC
This sequence comes from Lachnospiraceae bacterium, assembly GCA_017400965.1. Taxonomy (GTDB): domain Bacteria; phylum Bacillota; class Clostridia; order Lachnospirales; family Lachnospiraceae; genus Acetatifactor. The sequence goes on along the minus strand of JAFPRF010000029.1, from coordinate 17,029 downwards.
GCAACGTGCGGCAGTACGTGCTGGAAAGCGGCATTCAGGCGGCGGGGTATGACCTGGACGGCCTGGTGGAGGCGATCTTTGAGGAGATGGCGGGATATTCGATCCTGACGAAGTACGTGACGGCGGACGGCGTGGAGGAGATCAACGTAAACTCGTGGAAGGACGTGCAGGTGATGTACTCGGACGGACGGGAGGAGAAGCTGGAGAAAGGTTTTGATTCGCCGGAGCACGCGCTGAACGTCATGAGGCGCATGCTGCACGAGTCGGGTAACGTGCTGGATTCCGCGTCGCCGGTCGTTTTGGGGCATCTGGGGAAGAACGTCCGGATAGCCGTCATGAAGGCGCCGGTTGTTGACGAGGACGTGGGCGTTGCCGCGTCGATCAGAATCGTCAATCCCCAGAACATGACCAGGGAAGACTTCCTTAGGGGCGGCACGGCGACGGAGGAGATGCTGTATTTCCTTGAAAAGATGGTAAGGCACGGCGTGAGCCTGTGCGTGGCGGGCGCGACGTCCTCGGGCAAGACGACGCTGACGGGGTGGCTCTTAACGACGATTCCGAATGAAAAGCGCCTGTTTACGATAGAGAACGGCTCAAGGGAGCTGTCGCTCGTGCGCGAGCGGGACGGGCGCGTCGTTAACAACGTGGTGCATTCCCTGACGAGGCCAAGCGAAAACCCGGCCATGAACGTGTCGCAGGAAGACCTCCTTGACGTGTCGCTCCGTTTTGACCCGGAGATCATATGCGTCGGGGAGATGCGCTCGTCGGAGGCTTACGCGGCGCAGGAGGCGGCCAGGACGGGGCACACGGTGATCAGCACGGTGCATTCCAATTCGTGCGAGGCTACGTACGCGAGGATCGTCACGCTGTGCAAGAGGGCAAGCGACATGAGCGACGAGACGCTGTACAAGCTCGTGACGGAGGCGTTTCCCGTGATCGTGTTTACGAAAAAGCTTGACGACAAGAAGCGCCGCGTCATGGAGATCATGGAGTGCGAGATCGGCGGTGACGGAAAAAGGACGTACAGGAGCCTGTACCGTTACGAGATTCAGGAGGTCGTCAGAGGCGACGACGGCTGCAGGATCGTTGGGCGGTTCGTGAAGGACGGGGCGCCTTCGGAGGGCCTTTGCAGGAGGCTGCTTGCAAACGGCATGCCGCGCGCGGAGCTGGAAAGGATTGGTGGAAAGGCATGATGACGATAAGGATCGTGGCGGCCCTTGGCATGATCGCGGGGCTGTTTTTTGTTTTTGGCGTTACGTTAAGGGACTTTTCGGAAGGGCTGTTTGGACGCATTTCGCGCGGTTCGGGCAGCCTTAGGGACGAGATACTCGAAGAGACGAAGAGGAAGAAAAAGTCGGCGCTGCGGCGTGAGCTGGAGGAGGTTGGCGAGATCTTAAAAGACACGGGCAGGAGCGGGATGCTGCCGTTTCTTTGCACGGTTTCGCTCCTTTTGTTTGGCGCGGGCGCGGTCGTGGCGGCAACGTTTGGCAACTACTTTTTGATACCCGTGCTGGCGGCCGGGTTTTCGCTGCTTCCGTTTTGGTACGTGCGCCTGACGGCGGGGCATTTTAGAAAGCTCCTTGACGCGGAGCTGGAGACTTCGCTGTCCGTCATTACGACGGCGTACCTTAGGTGCGAGGACCTGATCACGAGCGTTTCGGAGAACGCGGGATACCTAAACCCGCCCGTGCGCACGGTTTTTGAGAAGTTCCTGCACCGCGTCAGGTTCGTGGATCCGGACGTGTTTGCGGCCCTGGATGAGATGAAGGGCAGCGTTAAGAACGCAGTGTTTGAAGAGTGGGTGGACGCGATGAAGGCCTGCCAGTACGACAGGTCGTTAAAGTCCGTGCTGGTGCCGATCGTGACGAAGCTCTCCGACGCGCGGATCGTAAACTCTGAGCTGGAGATGATGCTGTCGGATCCAAGGAAGGAGTTTATCACGATGGCGGTTCTGGTGGTGTCCAACGTGCCGCTCATGTATTTCCTGAACAGGGACTGGTATCACGCGCTGACCCAGACGGTCGTGGGACAGGTCATGATGGCGATCTGCGGCGCGGTGATCTTTGTGTCGGCGGCGTGCGTGATCAGGCTGACGAAGCCGATGGATTATCAGGCGTAAGGGGGTGCGTGAAGGTGAAGCTCATCATTTTAATGACTTTTGTTTTGTTTGCGGCGGGACTGTTTTCGCTCCTTTGCGGACTCCTTCGGCTTCCGACGCTTCGCGCGAACCGCGCCATGGGGAACGCGGGGAAGAAGGCAAGGCCGTTTTCGGAAATTATGGAAGGCTATTTCGTGGCAGGCGCGGCAAGGCTGGCGGGGCTGGTCCGCATGAACGAATACAGGCGGGCGAGGCTGGAGCGGACGCTGAAGGCGGCCGGCATGGAGATGACGCCTGAGGAGCATCAGGCACGCGCGATCCTTAAGGCGGGCGCATGGGCGGCGCTGATCCCGGCGGCGCTTTGGATACTGCCGCTGCTGGCGATACCGCTGCTGATACTGACGGTGCTTACGTACTTAAGGGAGGCGGGCAGCGCGGAGGAGGCGGTGCGTGAAAAGCGCGAGAACATTGAACGCGAGGCGTATCGCCTGGCGTCAACGATCACGCAGGAACTGAAAAACGGAAGGGACGTGCTGTCGATGCTGGAGCGGTATTCAAGGAACGCGTGCGACGCCATGAAAAGGGAGCTGGAGGTCCTGTGCGCGGACATGCGCTCGGGAAGCTACGAGGCGGCGCTCGTGAGGTTTGAGGCGCGGATCGGAAGCGCGATGATCAGTGACGTGGTAAGGGGCCTGATCGGCGTGCTGCGCGGCGATGACGGGGCGGCGTACTTCCAGATGCTGACGCGTGACTTTAAGGAGGCGGAGCTGCGGAGGCTGAAGGCTGAGGCGGCGAAGGTGCCGCCAAAGGTCAGAAAGTATTCTTTCCTGATGCTGATGTGTTACCTTGCAACCTTCTTCGTGATCATCATATACGAAATAATGAACAGCATGGGCTCCATGTTTTAGCGCGGAAGGGAGGAAGGACGGATGTTAAAAAAGATGACGAAGGTGCTTTTGGACGGGCGCGGCGAGGGGTACGTGGACGTGGCGGTGTCCGTGTTTGCGATACTTCTGGTCTTGGCGCTTGGCGTGAACGCGTTTCCGATGTTTATGACGAAGATGCAGCTGGACAACTTTGCGGACGAGCTGATCAGGGAGGCGGAGGTGAGCGGCAGGGTGGGCGCGGAGACAAGCGCGCGGTATGAGCGGCTGGCGGAGAAGACGCACCTGAGGCCGACGGTGACCTGGTCGCAGACGGGAAGGATACAGCTGAATCAGGAAGTAAGCGTTACGGTTACGCTGCAGACGGACTTTGGGTTCATTCCGGGGCTGGGGGCGTGGCCGGTGACGCTGACGGCGAGGGCCGCGGGAAAGAGCGAGGTGTACTGGAAATGACGGCAAGGGAAATTAGAAAGGTCATAAAGGATAAGGCCGGGAACGTGGTGCCGCTTGCCGTGGCCGTCGTCATCGTCATGTTGACGGTTGCGGTGTGCGTGACGAAGTTCATGGAGTTGTGGATCATGGCGGCCGGCGTGCGGGACGCGTTTGAGGAGGCGATCATTGCGGTCGTCACGGAGAACTACAATGAGACGTATCATTGCGTGAGGGAAGGGTATGCAGGAGGTTACGAGCCTACGGGAAACGGGTTTTACGCATCCGTGGACCTAGGGGACGTAAGCGGAAGGTTGGAACGCCTCCTGGGGCTTGCAAAGCGCGGCGACAGGCTGGTGAAGCTGAACTCTGACGGCGAGACGGATTTTCAAATAGGGGAGATTTCCGTCGCAGTCAACAATACGGCAATCAGAACGGGAGGCGAGGTCTTCTCCGCTGACGGCGAGCTTCTTTTGGAAATTCCGCTTAAGTACGAGGGCAGAACGATTCGCGTAATACCAATCCGGCTTAAGGTAAAGGCCAGGATGAGGGAAAAATTTTAATGGCCTGTAAAGGCTTCAATTCAGAATTATGCATGGCACTTTTTTGTGGCTTGTGCTACAATATTTAGTAAGGAATGATCTGCGAATGGAGCATTATCTATGAATGGACAGACGACGTCATTTAGTGACAAGCAAAGAATGGTTGATGAATTTATCATGCGCGTAAGTCCCTACGAAGAACACGAAAGTCTTCATTTTGATTTGAGGGGTTATGCAAAGTATCTTAAGGAACATGGTTTGCATGGGAAGGAAGTACCTGAGGAAATTGTGAGAAAATTTCAGAAATGAACTTGCCAAATTTTGGCTTCCTTAGTTGACCAATGATGATTTTCAATTTAAGATTAAGAGTTGAAACCTTAAAAAATTCATTCGTCACTGCGGCGAGTGTATTTTTTTGTACTTTTTCTGACATACACGTTGCGTATATATAAATGATATGCTATGATAATGATACACAATGTGTATAAAAAAGGAGGATTTACAAATGGAAGAATTCGAGAAGATGGAAAACAAGGAAGTTAGCGGAAAGAGGATTATTGAGCTGCGCGAGAAGGCGGGAATGACTAGAAATCAGTTTTGCGAGTACCTGGGGATTCCGTACAGAACGCTGCAGGCATGGGAGCTTGGTGACAGAAGCATGCCGGACTATTTGCTTCGTCTGATTGCATACAAGGTGGACATGGATCTGAAAAACAATAAGAAGGGAGACGGTGAGAATGGGAAGAAAGAGTAAGATTGTCATTGCGTGTGGGGTTGGTTTGGTCGCTGCGGCACTTGTTTGGAAACCGTTATATTATTGCATCATGAATCAGCCGGTGGCGCCGTTGGCCGTGACGGAAGAGACTGCGCAGCCTTCAGTCGAACCTGAGGTGATTGAGGTCGTGGAGGAAAGCGTAGAGGTGGCTCAGATCAGCTTAACGGAAGAACTTAAAGAGGCTGAGTCAAGTGAAGAAGCTGCTGAAGAAACGATTGGTTACTCCATATCTACGGGTGAGATTCAGGGCATTCAGGAGACGCCTGAGATTCCTGACGTGCCGAGTGAAACGCCGGAACTTGAGGAAGGCGCCGATCTAACGAATCCCGACAAGGTGCCAGAGTACAAGGAACAAAAGAAGCCAGAGGAGAAGCCGGCAGACACGGTGGTAACTAAGAAGTCGCAGGAAGAGCATGGCCCCGGCGCCATTTGGTTGGAGGGGTTTGGATGGATAGAGTATTCCGGACCAAATCATGGCGAATATGCTGAAGACATGTACATGAACGGGAACAAAATTGGAGACATGTAGAAAACAGGATATTCAAGAATCAAAACAGGACATTCAGAGTTCAAAACAGGACATTCAGAGTTCAAAACAGGACATTGGAATCTTCTGTGAATAAAGCTACAGTAGCCACGCATAAGGAAAAGCACGGTTTTAGGCCGTGCTTTTTTTGTGGCCGGAAATGGAGGAAGAAATGAAAAAACACTATGTCGGAATCATTGTAATGATAATTCTTACGATAGTTCTGCAATCCGTCACCGCCTTGGCAGAGGGCGATCCAAACATTGATCACGGTGGCGGCGGATGGGGTGACGGAACGGATCTGAACAAGTGGGAGATGTTTGATGAAGGAATACGTGCTACGGTCATTGATGCTGTAACGGGAGATCCCGTAAGCAGTTCAGTTGACATAACAAATGCCAGTCCATCTGACATTCAGATCCATTTTGGAAAGGTATCAAAATCGGCATACAGGAATGGCACGGAGCTTAGCCCGCAAAATGGTTCGTATGACTGGAAAACGCCGAGTCAAAGATTACCCAAGATCATCAACACAAATTCATATCCGGCGCGGATTGAGGACATTAAGAGTTACTTTACGGATGAGCAAGTTCTTCGTTCCATGGCAGGTTACGTCGGCTTTGACTTCGACCTAATGATCGGCGGGCAGTACAAGCTCCTGATCGAGCCGGTGGCATACGTGACGTTTCAGGGCGTGAGGACGGCGTTTACTGCGACGGAGGCTGCACTGTACAACGCGCAGGTCGGAGGGATGCTTCGAAAGAAGATGCCGTCGCTGTCGCATAAGAACCTTCCGCTGGCTCTGTTCCTAGAGCGTGATGACGCAGGTTACAGGGCATGGACAGGCTCCAAGACGGAGAAGGTGCAGGACGGCCAGATCATTGAACAACTGGGCCTTGGCATCGTGCGGTTTACGGACGAGCTTGGCACGTCGGAAACGGTTGAGTACTTAGACGCGCCGGATTACGTCTACCACACGGACACTTACGTGATCACCTGCGTGACGGTAAGCGGCGGCAAGGCGGATCCAAGCAACCCGGCGATCGTGTGCTTTCACATCCTGGGTCAGGATTACTGGGCGACGAATATTTACTACCCTGAGGGCGGTCAGCAGATGGCCTGGATATGCTGGAAGACGCCGTCCACGCCGCAGCGGGTGGACATTACGGTAAGCAGCGCAAGGTCGATCAGCAAGGCGCACATTAAGGCTGACGTGGTACGCCTGGAGGACAATCCGCCGCCCAATCCCGTGGCGGATGACGTAAATCCCGGTTGGAACCCAAGCTACGCCGTGGCGCCTGCCGTGACGAACCGGACCAGTGCTTCCTGGACGCTGTGGAAGTGCAACTGGCATGAAAACCTGAAGTGGGAAGCCAACTGGCAGTGGGTCGACACGGGGCACTTGCCTACATGTAAAAAGAACTGCAAGAAGAAACACGGGCACTGGGAGGACAAGGGAGAGTGGCATGACTACGGCTGGTGGGAGCATTACCTGGAGTACTGCGCGGCATACCTGTACGGGTCAATGAACCTGTCGCCTGACGACGCGAGTCCAACGGCGTACGGCGACGTGACGAAGAGCGGCTACGGCGTGAAGGTGTATTCGAGCGGGAACCTGTACTTTAGCGGGACGCCTTACGCAACCGGCGTGCAGCATGCCATAGCGTACTTCCCGGAGTTTTACTACGGTACCTACTGGCGGCTCCTTGATCATGACGGGAGCGGTAACTTTACCTTTAAGGTGAACCCGTATTCCACGCTGGGAAGGAAGGTGCACTTTACGCCGATCTGGTACCCGGACGGACAGTACCTGGCTTGCACGTGGATCCTGGACGCGTGGACGCCGGCGGGCATGCTTTCGGGAACGCTGTGGGACGGCGTTACGATAAGCGGTAACCTGTGGGATGACTGGCACGTGGCGCCGGACGATCCCGACTGACAAAAGGAGGATGAAGATGAAAATGAAACATAAGTGGCTTTGGATCGTTGTCATGACGCTGTGCCTGAGCTTTGCGCTTACCGCGACGGCATACGCAACGGGCGACGTGGCGGGTGCGGTGGAGAAGACCTGGACGGACGCTTCGGGACAGATTAAGACGGTGGTGAACAAGGTGGTGTTCCCGTGCATCGACTTGATCCTGGCGGTGTTCTTTTTTGGAAAGATGGGGCTTGCGTACTTTGATTACCGCAAGCACGGCCAGTTTGAGTGGACGGGGCCTGCGATCCTCTTTGCGTGCCTGGTCTTTAGCCTGACGGCGCCGACTTACATCTGGGCGATCATCGGCATCTAAGGCGGCGGCCCGAAGGAGGGAGAGGCATGTTTATCTTTGACTTTTTGGTGGGATCCATACTGGAGCAGGTCCTTGACTGGGCTTACGGCTGCGTCGTCTCGCTCTTTAACGAGCTCTTTGCCATGATGAACGGCATGGGCACGGAACTGTTTGAACTGTCGTACGTAAAGGCGCTCATCCTCTTTTTCAAAAAGCTGGGATGGGCGCTTTACGTTGTGGGGATCATAGTTGCGGTCTTTGAGGCGGCCATGGAATACCAGCGCGGGCGGGGAAACGTTACGGCTACCCTCATGAACGTGATCAAGGGTTTCTTTGCCGTGAACCTCTTTCACATCGTGCCGATTACATTGTACGCGGCGGCGGTGAAGTGGCAGGGGATGCTCGGGAAGGAGATCAGCGGTCTGCCGGGATCGTCGCAGGTGGGGGCTTCGGCGACGGAGCTCCTTAATGACCTGACGGGCATGCCGCAGACGCAGAACCTCGTCATCGGCTTGTTTTTCGTGATCGCGATCGGGTACTCGGTGGTGAAGGTGTTCTTTGCCAACGTAAAGCGCGGCGGGATACTCCTGGTGCAGATCGCGGTGGGGAGCCTGCACGTGTTTTCCGTGCCTCGTGGATACCTGGACGGGTTTGTGGGCTGGTGCAAGCGCGTGATCGGGCTGTGCCTGACGGCGTTTTTGCAGACGCTCGTTCTGACCATAGGGCTTAGGATCTTTATCGGGCATCCGGTGCTGGGGACGGGGCTCCTTCTTGCAAGCACGGAGGTGCCGCGGATCTGCGAGCAGTTTGGCCTGGACACTTCGGCGAAGGCCAACGTCATGAGCGGACTGTACGCGGCGCGGACGGCGATCCAGATTGGCAAGGCCGTTGCGTCGGCGGCAGCGTAAGGGAGGTGGCGGCATGTATTACTATCCGGATAACTTAAGGTCTTCCGCAAGCGTTTGGCTGTGGAAGATCAGGGACCTTTGCATTGCAGCGGCGCTCGCGATCTTAGGCGCGCTAGCCATGGCAGGCACGGGATCGTCGGTTTTAATGGTCATTGCCGTTTGCTACGCGGTGATGACGATGCAGGCGGACGAGGTGACGATCATGGACTTTATTATTTACGCCTGCCGCTACTTTTTACTGGAGCAGCAGGAATTTGAATGGAGGCTTAGGGATGATGAAACGGAAGATGAGTAACGCTTCAACGGCGGATCTGATGGGCGTTAGGGAGCTTTTGGACGCGGGTTACGTAACCGCGGAAGGCGAGCGCAGGGCCGTGTTTCTCGTAAAGCCAAGCAACCTCTCCGTCATTTCGGAAGATGGCATTAAGGCGCGGGAGGAGGGGCTTTCGGCGGCGCTAAAAAGCATCCCCGAGCTTTCCGTTGCCTGCCTGGATTCCAGGGAGGGGTACGGTGAGAACAAGCGCTTTTTGCAAAGGCGCCTGGCAGAGGAGAAGAACCCTGTGATAAGGCTGCTGCTCGAAGAGGACCTTCGGCACCTTGACGAATTGCAGGTAAGCATGGCAACGGCGCGGGAGTTCCTGATTACGGTGCGTCCGACGGAGAAGGGAGAGCGTGAGGTAATGGCAAGGCTGGGGCGCGTCGAGAGCGCGCTGACTGAGCAGGGCATGACGGTTCGGCTCGCGGGCAGGGATGACCTAAAGCGGATCCTTGCCGTGTACTTTGAACAGAACGTGTCGGACGAGGCAATGGATGACGTGGACGGGGAAAGGTGGGTGACGCGGGATGAAGAGATTTGAGGGATTGGGCGAGCGAGAGGATCGCTTTGAAGAAGCACCTAAGATGCCAAACGCGCCGGTAACGAAAGCGTCGGTCATGGAGGAAGTGCCGGAAAGCGGCGGGGCAGCGCCCAAGGGATTTCTTGACCTGATCGCGCCGGGGATCGTGAAGTTTGAGCCTGATCATTACGTGTGCGGCAATACGTACCGGAGCGTCTGGGCGGTCAGGGAGTACCCGCCCGCGACAAGGGAGACGGCGCTGCTTCGCCGACTCGGTGAGAAGGAGGGCGTGACGCTAAAGATCGAGGTGCGGCAGGTGACGCCCAGGGAGGAACACAGGATCATTGCAAATGCCGCTAACAGGAATCGGATGCGGGCGCGTAACGGAGACAACCTGCGGGAGTCGGTGGAGGGTGCGAGGAACCTGGAGGACGTGACGGAGATGCTGTCAAAGATGCACCGAAGCAGGGAGCCGCTCCTTCACGCGGCCGTCTTTATTGAGGTGATCGCAAGGGACCTCGAAGGCTTAAGACTCCTGCAGGCAGAGGTGGAGACGGAGCTGAACCGCTCGAAGATCAACTTCGACAGACTGCTCCTTCGGCAGAAGCAGGGCTTTTTGTCCGTCAGCCCTTTTGGCAAAAACCGGTTTAAGGAGCAGTACGAGCGCGTCCTTCCGGCCGGCAGCGTTGCCAACCTTTTTCCGTTTAACTATTCGGGGAAGACGGACCCGCACGGGTTTTACCTGGGGCGTGACCGCTTTGGAAGCAACGTGATCGCTGACCTTGACTGGCGTTCCGATGACCGGACAAACGCGAACGCGGTGATACTGGGCGGGCCGGGCGAGGGAAAGTCGTACCTCCTAAACCTGGTCATCGTAAACGCGCGCATGGCGGGTAAGCGCGTTTACTGCCTGGATCCGGAAGCGGAAAAGCGGGAGCTTACGGAAAACCTCGGCGGCGTTTACCTGGACCTGACGGACGGCGTCCACCGCATTAATCCGCTTGAGCCAAAGCGCTGGGATGACGGGGAGACGCATGACCCGGACGCGCCGGGAGCCTTTCGCTGCGGCATGCGGGTCAGCTCGCACCTGTCGTTCCTGCGCGATTTCTTCCGCGCGTACCGCGGCTTTGACGACGCGGAGCTGGACGTGCTGGGGATCCTGCTTGAGAAGCTGTACGGGAGCCGCGGCATTACGGACGAGGCGGATTTGTCCGGCATGGGTCCGGGAGACTGGCCGATTCTTTCTGACCTGTACGACCTGGCGCAGGCGGAGCTTGGGAAGGCGGATGACGGTGAGAACCTGTATACGGCGGAGCACCTGCGCGCGGTTTGCCTGGGGCTTCATTCCATGTGTAAGGGGGCGGACGCCAAGTACTTTAACGGCACGTCGAACGTGGGCGACGGAGAGTTCATAACCTTTGGCGTGAAGGGGCTGCTCGGCGCGGGAAGGAACGTGCGGGACGCGGTGCTTTTTAACGTGCTTTCGTACCTGTCGAACGAACTCCTGACGGTGGGGAACGCGGTGGCGGCGATTGACGAGTTTTACTTGTTCCTGTCCAACCTGACGGCCGTGGAGTACGTGCGCAACCTTTCCAAGCGCGTGCGCAAGAAGGACGGAGCGGTCATCATCGCGTCGCAGAACGTGGAGGACTTTAACCTTGAGGGGATACGCGATTACACGAGGCCGCTCCTTTCCATTCCGACGCACGTCTTTTTGTTTCACGCGGGCACGGTGGACGAGAAGTTTTACCGCGAGGTGCTGCAGCTGGAACAGGGAGAGTACGACCTTATAAGGACGCCGCGCAGGGGTACTTGCCTGTATAAGTGCGGTGCGGAGAGGTACTGCCTGGAGGTGCATGCGCCGGCACACAAGGAGGCGCTCTTTGGAAAGGCAGGCGGTCGGTGATGGAAAAGGCGCATCTTACTGTATTTGGGGTGCTGGCCGCGGCCGTGCTCCTTCCCGTGACGGCGATAGCCGTTTTGATCTGCGTCCTGGGCAGGCGTGAGGCGGATTATAACGCGCAGGTGGCAAAGGCACTGTTTGCCGGCGAGGAATGGCCGGCAAGCCTCGGGCCAGCCACGGACGAATACTACGCCAGGATGCGGGTCAGTCTGGAGGACCTTAGGGCAGCGTGGCTTTCGCTGCACGCGGATGACGGGGACTGGGACGAAGGTGATCACGAGGCGGAGGGTCTTCTTATGCGGGTCTGTTTTTTCGTGGCCTTTTATAAGAGCAGCCGCAACTTTGAAAAGGATGATTACAAGGCCTTCGCCCGGATCTTTGACGACGCGAAGACGGTGAATGCCGCGTTTGCCGCGTTGGGCCTCTTTTGCGGTGACTTTGGCGACAAGGAGCAAAAGGCCGTTCGGGACTGCGTTTTTCTTTTAGCGACGGATGAGGTGCCGCCGCCGGAAGCCGACGTAAGCCCTGACTTTGGCAAGTGGGAGCCGCAGGCGGATTACCTGTGGCATGACCTTCCGCTGAACTTGGACGGCACTGACGTGGTGGCCGCGACAAGGGAGCGGCGGGGGGATCCTTACTCCGTGCAAAAGGCCGGCATGGGCCAGTTTGTTGACTGCGGGTACTTCACCGCGTGGTGCTGGGGCACGGCGGGCGTCGTTTTGCCTGCGTCAGCGGCGGAACAGGCCAGGGTGCTGACGGAGCAGGGAAGGAACGTGTCACGCTGGGACCTGCGCGTCGGGGACCTGATCTTTTGGAGCCACGGGCCGAACGGGGAGTACAAAAACGTGACGCACGTCGGGCTTTACGCAGGCGACGGCCTTGTGATCAGCGCGTCCTGGTCGGCAGGCAGGGTGGTGGAGGAAGTCATTCCGGACGAGGAAAAGATCGTGCTCTGCGCGCGGCCCGCGGAGCAAAAGGCAACTGCTAACTGATTCAAAAAACGGAGGTAACAAGTTATGACAAAGCAGCAATTCGCGGAAGCGATGAAGGAAAAGGTGAGTGAGAGATTTGGCGACGAGTACCAGATCGACGTGCGCGAGGTAACCAAGAACAACGGCGTCGTGCTGACGGGACTGATGGTGACGCAGAAGGACACCAACGTGGCGCCGACGGTGTACGTGGACGCGTCCTACGAGAGTTTTCAGAGGGGAAAGAGCCTCGACGAGACGGCGGAGCCCATCATTAAGTCGCTGGAACGTGCCTTTCCGAAGTCTAAGATCGACATGGAGTTTTTTACGGATTATGAGAAGGTGAAGGACCTGGTGTGCTTCCGCCTCGTAAATGCGGAGAGCAATAAGGAGGCATTGGAAGGACAGCCCCACGTGCCGTTCATGGACATGGCGGTGCAGTTCTTCGTGCCGTTCCACAACGAGGAGATCGGAAGCGGGTCCATTACGATCAGAAACGAGCATGCGGAGAGATGGGGCGTGACCGCTGGCGAGCTTATGGAGGCAGCCAAGGTGAACACGCCGAGACTCTTCCCGCCCAGATGCATGCGCATGGACCTTTTGCTGATGGAGATGGCGGGCGGCACGGGCGCCGCGGAGGAAGTGCCGACGGAGAGGTTTGACGAGAGTCCGTTTTCCATGCACGTGCTGACGAATTCCGAGAAGGTTTACGGCGCGGGCATCCTGCTTTACGACGGATACCTGCAGCGCGTGGCGGAGGCGGGTGGCAGCGACCTCCACGTCATCTGCAGCTCCGTGCACGAGGTTCTGATACTGCCGAAGGGCGGCGAGGAAGAGGCGGAGCGCCTTCGCGAGATCGTACGCGAGGTGAACGCGACCCAGGTGGACGCGCAGGACAAACTCTCCGACAACCTGTACTCCTACAACGCGGCGACGCATGAACTTGGCATCGCCGAGGGAAAAGCGCAGGCAATGGGCGAGGACCAGGGCCCCGTTATTTGCATGTAAGCGGAGGTGCGGTGCCATGAAAAAGGAGCAGGGGACGGCCCAGGGGACCGTCATGATCAGTTATGACCCCGCGAGGCTCCAGGCGATTTACATGTATGCCAAGGGCAAGGGGTGTGACGTAAACAGGGTGCTGACTGACACCCTGGACAAACTTTTTGCAAGGTTCGTGCCGCCTTCCGTGCAGGAATACTTAAGCATGACCTCGGGGGAGACAGACCAGGTTTCGGCGGATGAGAGTGCGCCTCAGTAAGCAAAACCGGCAGTCAGGCAAGGGGGCCGTCGCGTAATTCTGGCGGCTGAATTTTGTGCAGGATAAAGGGATTATCCCATTTTGCAAACGGATAATCCCGAAAACCCTTGCCGGCAGTGCCGTCAAGGCCAATTTGGAGTTTATCCCAAAATAAAGGAATGCGTTTTAAGGAGGTAGCGCGTATGGAAGCGGATGAAAGGGAAGGCAAAAGAAGAATAGGTTTGTATTTAACGAATGAGAATCTTGCCAGCATAAGTGAGTTGTCCAAATCGGGTGACGCACGGACCAAAAGCGAGTTTGTGAATCGAGCGGTTGACTTTTATGCGGGATACCTAAAAACGGAGAGGACGGAAACTTACGTAATGCATTCCGTGTCATCCATGATCCATTCGGCCCTTGACCTTAGCGAGATGCGGATCAAGGAGATGCTCTTTAAGCTGGCGGTAGAGATTTCCATGCAAAACAGAATCCTTGCTAGGATGGCAAGGGTATCGGAGAAGGAAATTGGTGAGATACGCGACGCTTCGGTGGGGGAAGTACGAAGGATCATGAAGTGACGACGGCCAGGCGTGGCGGACGTCATAAAAAATTGTAAGGGGGCAAGGGCATGGCTAAGTTGATCTTGCGATGCAATTACTTCAAGAATGAACCCGCGCGGCACAAGGCAAATTACGTAAAGTACTTAGGCACGAGGAAGGGCGTTGAGTTTACACCCGAACAATTGCCGAAGGCGTTTTGGGATGATGCGGACATGCACGGGAAGAAGGCAAATTACGTGGACTACCTGGCGGAAAGGCCGGGCGTCGTCCGAGTGGAAGGACAGCCTCACGGACTCTTTTCCGAAAAAGGCTGGAAGGTGAACCTTGAACGGGTCATGGACGAAGTCGCGCAGCACAGGGGAACGGTTTGGATCAACGTAATCTCGCTTAAGAGGGAAGACGCGCTAAGGCTTGGATACGATGACGTTGAAAAGTGGCAGGCGCTTCTTCGAAGTCACGCTGCTGACGTCGCGGCGGCGTTTGGCATTAAGCCAGATAACTTAAACTGGTACGCCGCGTTTCACAATGAAGGTCATCACCCGCACGTGCATCTTTTGGTGTATTCAAGCGGCAGGGACGGGTACCTTACGAAGCGCGGAATAGAGGGTCTGAAGTCGGCCTTCGTGCGTGACGTGTTTAAGGATGAGCTGGCGTTTCTTTATGACGAAAAGACGAAGCAAAGAAAAACGGTGAAGGAGAAGGCGGGCGAGGAGCTCTCCAAGGCGCTTGACCGACTTCAGGAGGCAGACGTAAGCGGACTCCTCATCGGCGCGAAGCTGCAAAGGCTTTCAAAGAGGCTTAAGAACGTTAAGGGGAAGAAGGCGTACGGGTACCTGCATCCGAATATTAAGCGGATGGTTGATGACATGCTGCGTGACCTCGAGAAGGTGCCGCAGGTGAAGGAATGCTACGAGAAGTGGATGAAGTGGCAGCAGACGATCGTCGGGTACTATCAGGATGACAAACCGCACTTACCGCCGCTTTCGGAGAATCCGGAGTTTAAGAGCGTTAAGAACGCCGTCATTAAGGCAGCACTGTCGATCCCGGATGAAGCGTCCGTGGAACGTGCAGAAACAAGGGAACAGATCCAGACGGAGAAGACGGAGGACGGAAAACGCCAGATGGCCCTCATGACGATGCGGCTCATGAAATACCTGGAGGAAATCTTTGAAGAGAATACGGTGAAGAGTCAGGCGGGCGGCAGGATCATAACCGACCGAAAGCAGCGCGCAAAGGAGAATGAGAAGAGACGCGCCCTGGGCATCAAGGACGGCGGCGGATCCGGCATGACGATGTCACTGTAAATAGGGAAGCCGTGTAAAATTATTATGGACTGCAAGCTGCGTGCGCGTTATAATATTTTTGTGCTTGCGAAGGACTGGAGTCCGAATTTGTCAGGCAATATTACGGGAATGCTTTGGGAGAGAAACTATGGGCATGGAGCTTAAAGACTTAAGAGAATATTTGTCAATGGTTTTGGACATGGAGGAGAATAAGTTCCTTCAGGAAAACGCCAAGGAACGGTTGAATTTGAAAATTTCTTCACTTTGCATTCCTAAGGAGTTTCGGGGAAATGTGAGTTCCGTAAACTCTGGGTCCCCGGCACTTGGCAATGCAAACCAAAAGCCTATTTCCAAGGAATTTGACGGCTCAAACATTGAAGAGGACAGAAGACACCTGTTGGAAGATAATTCAAAGAGTTTAAAACAGTCACTTTATCCTTTCCTAATTACGGTTGGCGTAGCCATAGTGACTACGATTATCTACGTGAATTGCATGACGACTAATGCGGAAATGATCATGCTTTTATTTGGTTTGCTGAGTATTGGTTCAATAGGATTGTCGGTAAAATTTCTTGTTGATTTATTTAAGGCGTACTTATATGCATCACACGAGAAAAGAAGGATAAACGACTCATGTGACGAGAGACTGAGGCTAAGTCGAAAACAGCATGACGAACAGTATCAAAACTATGTTCAGGAAAGCAAAGAATTAACTGCCTTCATGAACGAAGAGAAGAAGCGCTTATATGCGGAAGGGGCACAACGCGATTATTTGTATAAGCAGGTGTCTGCAATTGATCAAATCCTGAACGATACGATCAACGCTCTGAACAAGGCATATGCACTCAACGTAATCTTTCCAAAATACAGAAATCGCGATTGCATAGCCATGTTGAACGAATACGTTCAATCAGGGCGTTGCTCGACTCTTGAGGGACATGAGGGTGCCTATAACTTGCTGGAGAGTGAGATTCGGATGAATTCCATCATATCGAGGCTTGATACCGTAATATCGCAATTAAGCAGTATTGGCGGACACCTGGCGGCAATGGAAAGAGGCCAGCATATGATGTACGTGGCATTGCAGAGCATTGACAGTAAGGCATCCCTGATCCATGAGGAATCATTAAAGACTTACGAAATGCAAAGCAACATAAATTCTAACATTCAGAACGTGAATGCAAGCGTGATCCAGGGGAACAATGCCGTGAAGTCCCTGAATGATAACGTGGAACTGCTTGCATACAAACAGGAACGCGCCGCGAGGGAATTGGAATACGCAAACAGGATGAACTATCTTGCCGGACGAAACAACGTGAACGTGTTTGACAATCGCCCGCCGCACATGCAGTAACGAGTATTATCAAAACATCATACAATAAGACTTAAAGCTCTTTGGCGCATGCCGGAGGGCTTTTGTTTTGCACTAAAAACAGTTAGTAATCATTTCAACGGGAGGTGGCGGAATGGGTAACTATGTAAGATACACGGACGATCAGATAGAGCAGGCGAATGCGGTTCCAATCGCGGAGGTTCTTGACGATCGGGGGGAGCAGTACAAGAGGCACGGGAGTCAGTATAAGTGGATGGGACATGACAGCGTGATCTTCTCTGGTTCGAAGTGGTATCAGTACTCGGAGGCGCGGGGCGGGAGGGCGATCAGCTTTTGCGAGGCGTTTCTGGACATGAGCTTTCAGGAGGCGGTGGCGTACCTCCTGCGGGATCAGGGGATGACCGAAGGAACGCAAACAAGGCATGAAAGCCATTTGCCAAAAGAAGAGACAAAAGACCAAAAGGCGCAGCGCCGCCT